>DASTGQ010000284.1:0-3071 GCA_035718985.1 Gemmatimonadaceae bacterium | reverse complement strand
CCGTGCCGGTGACGACGATGGTGTCGCCGCGCTGCAGCCGCGCCACGATGCGGCCGCCGCGTCCGCCCACCACGCGGACGCTGCTCTTCAGGGGCAGCGTGGCCGTCGCCGGCTCCAGCGTCACGTTGGCGCGGCCGCCCTGCGGCTGCACGGCCACCCAGACGAGGTTCTCGTTGAGCGAAAGCGCCGACACGCGCGCCGCGTAGGCTGCGCCGAGGTACTTGGTCTTCCACCCTTCGGGGATGAGCTGGTCGTCGAACGCCGAGGCGTCGTAGACGAGATCTCCCTTCACGTGCTTCACTCCCGCCGCTGCGACCGAGTGCGCCAGCGTGTTCATCGGGTAGTTGGGATCCTTCCAGAAGCGCGACGACATGGAAGGGTCACCGTCGGCGCGAAGGTAGATGTTGCCGCCGAGCGTGCCGTCCGCGCCCACGGCGGCATCACGCAGCACGTCGGTGGAGAAGCGGTGCTCCGGACCGAAGCGGTCGAGCGCCGCGGCCGTGGAGAACAGCTTCATCGTCGACGCCGGCTGCATCATCTCGCCGGCATTGCGTGAGAACAGCGTGTCGCCGCGCGTGAGCGACAGGACCATGACCCCGAAATTCCCGCCGTGCACCCGGTTCGCGATCATGCTTCCAAGGTCGTTCGCCAGGTCGGCGACGCCGTGCGGCGAGGTCCAGGAGGTTACGGGCGCGCGAGCCGCCGCGGCGCGCACCGGCCGCGTCGTGCGCCTGCTACGTGACTTCTTCTTCCCCCGGGTCTGGGCGTCCAGGCGGCCCGCCGAGGCGATCCGCGCGCCGGGTCCGCGGCCGGCGCCGTTGGAGAGATCGGTGCTCGCGCCCATGGGCGCGACGGTCAGGACGGCAAGCGCGGCGAAGGCCGCGGCGCGGCGCGCACGCGGCCGAAATAGGTGTGATGGCATCGATTACGGAAAAGGCAACTCGCGTTCCACCGCCAGCCGCGTCAGACCTTGAGGATGATGTTCCTCTTCCAGAGCGCCAGCAGGATCAGGTACCAGAGTACCACGAAGGTGATGGCGAAGGCGAGCGACGCGTTGATCGGACTGAGCCAGGACAGGTAGAACGTCTGATACAGCCAGGTCTCGAGCGGGATGCGCCTGCCGTCCGAGGTGACCTTGAAGATCGAGTAGATGCACCGCGCCATCACTCCCGATCCCACGAACGCGATGATCGGGTTCACGCCGTAGATCACGGCCGGCTTCGTCCATCCCTTGAGCTGGTGGACGTCCACGAGCCACATGATGGTCGCGATGGCCAGCAGGGCGACGCCAGCCGTGAACAGCACGTACGAGCTGGTCCAGAGGCTCTTGTTGATGGGGAACACCCAGTTCCACATCTGCGCCACCATGATGCCGAGCGATCCGACGGCGAACATCGCGACGAGGCGGTCGTTGATGGGACGCTCTTTCTGGGCGATCCACCGGCCGGCGAGGTTGCCGAGCATGGCCGTGCAGATGGCGGGCACGCTGCTGAGCACCCCCTCGGGGTCCCAGGTGACGGAGTTCACCCAGAGGTGGTTGCCCATCCCCCAGCGGGTCCAGTCGAGCACCAGCCGATCGGTCCAGGCGGCCATGGTGCGTGGGGCATCGTTGAGCAGCAGCGCGCCGATGGCCCCCTCGCCCGGCACCGGCAGCACGGTCATGACGAACCAGTAGCCGAGGAGCAGGGACGCGATGATCGTCACCTGCTGCTTGATCGTGGTCTTCTGGGTGAGGAGGCCGGCGATGAGATAGGCGACGCCGATGCGCTGCAGCACGCCCATGATGCGCCAGTGGAGCAGCCGGTCGCCCATGCGCTGGAGCAGGGTGGGGTCCGCCACGCCGGGCACGTCGGTCCAGCTGAAGAAGGGGAAGCCGTTGAGCAGGAGCCCGAAGAGGAAGATGAGGGCGCCGCGCCGGACGATCTGCATCCGGATGGCATGCTCGTCATCCCCGCGGGCGCGCCGGGCCGAGAGGGAGAGGTAGGTGGTGATGCCGACGATGAAGAGGAAGAACGGGAAGATCAGGTCGGTCGGCGTCCAGCCGTTCCACTCGGCGTGTTCGAGTGGCGGATAGATGCTCCCCCAGCTGCCGGGGTTGTTGACGAGCAGCATCCCCGCGATGGTGAGGCCTCGGAAGACGTCGAGCGACACCAGGCGTTCACGCCTGGGAAGGGCGACGGGTGACGTCGCGACGCCGAGGGGCGGGGTGAGGGCTTCGGGCGGATGGATGGTAGTGGCCATGCTGACGGCCTCGACTGAACGGAAGACGCGGGGGTAGGGGCAGGGCGAATATCCGTGTTACGACAGTGCTTTACCAGTACCCCGCGAGGCATTTGTCGAGCCGTGCACCGAAGGCGGGTCGGCGCGGCCCGGGCTGTGCTGCGAATCGCAACGAAGGGCTACGATTGCATCAGCCACCCTGAAGGGAGGAAGATCGCATGCGTCACACGATCACGCGCGACGGGATTGTCGCGGGAGTGCTGGGCGCCACCGCGGTGGCGCTCTGGTTCCTCGGGGTCGACAGTCTGCATGGCCATCCACTCAGCACCCCGGCCGCGCTGGGCGAGGGGTTGCTGCGGCTGTTCGGACCCCCCGGCGGTGAAGGAATGCTCGCCCACGTCGTGGCGTACACGATCTTCCACTATTTCGCCTTCATCCTGGCCGGCCTGCTGGTCTCTGTGGTGGTGCACTGGGCGCAGACGTCGCCAACGGTGCTGGCCGGCGCGCTGATCCTCTTCGTGATCTTCGAGATCGGGTTTTACGGGATCAGCCTGGCGCTCGCCGCATCGCCGCTGCTCGGGGTGCTGGGCTGGGGCGCGGTGGCGACCGGGAACCTGGTTGCGGCGATCGTGATGGGGACGTACATGTGGCGGACGCATCCCGAGCTGAAGGGAGAGCTGAACTGGGCGCTGAGCGGGGGGGAGCGGCTGTAGAGGCCACCCGAGTCCCCTTGACGCGAGCAGCGGACTCAATGACCGGTTGCCCCTGCACTCGCCGCCGACGACTGGTCTGCAGAGGGGCTGACAGTCGAGTAGTCCAGTCATGAGTCGGAGTACTCGAGTACTCCGACT
>DASTGQ010000283.1:0-2798 GCA_035718985.1 Gemmatimonadaceae bacterium | reverse complement strand
CGATCCGTCAGGTCCACGGTGCCAGCGGCGCGCAGCGTCCCGCGTGATCGCGCCACTAGGGAGTCGAGTTGCAGGGTGTCACCGACGAGTCGCAGGTCGGCCACGGCGTCGCTGAGCGTCATCCCCGTGGAGACGAGCGTGACCGTGCCTCCGCGCAGCGCGACATTGCCGCTGTAGTCCGGCTCGCGCCAGGTACCGCGGACATGCACGTCGCCTGCAGTACGGCCGTGCACGTTCGTCACGGCGCGCGACGTGAGCGGCAGGCTTGCCAGGTCCAGGCTGTCCAGCGTGACGTCGGCGCTGATGGCGCCGGGCAGGCGGCGCGACCCGGGCACGGACTCGAGCGCGAGGTTCACGGGCAGCAGTGCACGCAGCGTCGCCAGCTCGCGGCCACTGCTGTCATCGTGGACGGAGCCGCCTATTCTCAGGGCGCGCGCCGCATACCGGAGGGAGACGTCAGCGCCGGGCGCCCGCGAATCGCGATAATGCGCAGCCCGCAGCTGGAGATCCGCTGCGATGTCGGGATCGGCGCGCGTCCCGGTCACGCTCACCGACGCGTCAATCAGTCCGCTCGCATTCGCCTCCCGCTGCAGCGCCTGGAGCACCGTTACCACCTGCACATTTTCCGCGCCCGCCCGCAGCTCGATGCTTCCCTGTCTCGGTACGACACCGTTCGCCCAGACCCGCCCGCCGGATGTGCTGCGAAGGTCGATTGAGTCGAGTGCGATGGTGCCACGATCGAGACGAGCGCCGCCCGGGTGGGCTAGCCGCCATACGAGCGTGTCGAACCGCGCCGACAGCGAATCCAGTCGCACGACCTGCACGCCGGGCGCGGGCCGCACATAGCGCCCCAATGCGGCGTAGGACGTGAGCGAGTCCTGCCGGATGCGCACGTCGGCCACCACGGCCTTGCCGTGTCGCTCACCACTCACGTTCACCGAGTCGAACCAGTGTCCGTCCGCCAGCAGAGAGTCGGAGCTCACGCTGAACGCCAGCGGCGCCGTCTCGTTGCGAAGGTCCGGCGAGCACACGTGCGCGTCCAGCCGAGCCACGGAATTGCCGCGCGCCACCAGCCCGCGCCCGCGCACATCCACGTCCACGCCGAGGTGCTTCACGCTTCCGCGCAGGGTCCCTGTGGCACCGAGCGAGCCGGCCAGCGAGTCGCGCGGGATGCCGACGAGCGTATCCACGACGAGTGGCTGGCCCGGCGGCAGGCCGAGCGCGAGCTTCATGATCCGGGTCGATTCGGCGCGCCGCGTCGAGTCGGCACGCGCCGCGGCCAGCACCGCGCCCTGGCGGCCCGGAGCCACGGCGACGCGCGAGGTGTCGCTGCTTGCCAGCCAGCGACGAAGCGTGCCGAGCGAGTCCACGTTCAGCGTGAAGCTCAACGCGCCGTTGCGCCCTGCCACGAGTCCGAGCGAGCCCGCCGCGCTGGCTCGGGCACCACGCAGCTCCGCGGCAAGGGTATCGGCGTGAAGCAACCCGTTCGAGACGGTGCCTCGCGCGAGGAGCCGATCCACGGTGAACGTGTCGTATCGCGACTGCGCGAGATCGACGCTGAACGCGGCGTTCATGGTAGCCGGCGACGTGCCGACCCCGCGCGCGGCGAACGTGCCCGTCAGGTTCGTCACGGGCGCTCGAGGCGTGAAGGCGCGCGCGTTGAACGCATCGAGGGTGATGGTCAGGTCATAGACGGGCGGGTGGCCATTCGGTGACACGGTGCCGCGACCCTCGATGGTACCGCCGTTCGACGTGGACCGCAGCGTCCCGGAAAGACGGAGCGCATCCGCGCTCCCTTCGGCGTGCACGTGGCCCGTGACGCTGCCGTGCAGCTCGGGGCCCGCCTTGAGGGCATTCAGGATCGTGAGTGCCAGAGGACGCAGTGCGACGTCGGCGACGATCTGCCTGCTCGACGCCCGATAGCTTCCGGTTCCCGCCACGCGCGAGGTCGTGCCACGGTCGAGGAGCGTGAGGTCGCCCCTCACGTCCCAGCCGGTACGCTGGCTCCCGTTCACGAGCGCCGTGCCGCTCATCGTGCCGTGGAGGGGCTCATCCACGCCGAAGTCCCGCAGCAGCTCCAGGCGCAGCGGCATCAACTGCACGCGGAGGTCGCGAGCTCGCACGCCGTGCGCAAGGCTGACGCCGCCGGTCGCCGCCACCCGACTCGAGCCGGACGCGGCGTCGGTGTACCGGACATCCGCGTTCAGGTTCAGCGCGTCGAGCGGTCCGTTCACGGCGACATGGCCATCGATGACGCCACCACGCGGCACCTTTGCGGATGGCACGAGCTGGCGTATGAGGTCAGTGCCGAGTCGCGCGACGGTGACGTCAGCGCCTCGCACCACCACCGTTGCTTCGCCGAGGGGTGGATGCACGCGCATCACGCGCGCGTTGCCCGCCAGGGTGGCGGCCTGATAGTGCAGGTCGGCATTGGCGACGCCGTACTCCGCCGTGTCGCCGTGCGTGCGCAGCGAGACCGCCAGCCTGCCGCCACCCTCGGCAGGGAGCCCCGGATTGAGCCAGCGGAAATCGGCAAGACTGAGCGGTGCCGCCGAGAGCTGCATGGTGATGCCGCTCCGGTTGAACCCGATGCGGCCGTTCCCGGCCACCCTCGACGATGGCAGCGCCATTCGTGCGTCTCGCCACCACAGCGAGTCCTTCGACGCGTAGATGACTCCGGTGAGTGAGCGCACGTCGATCACCGGCGGCCGGTACGGCTCGGCGATCATGGAGAGCGATCCGATACGCACGGCCGTGGGCTGTCCATCGTGCGCAAGGTGGATCTCCGGCAGCACGGC
>DASTGQ010000282.1:0-4430 GCA_035718985.1 Gemmatimonadaceae bacterium | reverse complement strand
CCGGCATCGTGCCCCTCGCCGTGCAGCAGCGCCGGCCGGAGGAAGTCCATGCGATCACCGGTGACCACCGGCGCCTCCTCCATCAGCCGCTGGCGCGTGTTCACCACGATCTTGCGCGGACTGAGCGGCTTGCCCGTGATGTTGGCCGGGCATGCTGCCGTGCACCGGCCGCACTCGGTGCACGAGTAGCCATCGAGGAGGTTCTTCCACGAGAGGTGCTGCACGTCCAGCGCACCGAAGTGGTCGACGTCGGCCTCGAGGTCCATGTTGCGCATCACGCCCTTCTGGCCCGGCCCACTCGTGTTGGAGAAGTAGACGTTGATGAGCGACGTGAGGACGTGCAGGTGCTTGGAGTACGGCAGGTAGTTCAGGAAGGCGAGGATGAGCAGCGCGTGCGCCCAGAAGAAGATCTGGTAGCGCGTGTACGCGGCACCCGGCGTCATCATGCGGCCGAGCACCAGGCCGAGCGGATGCGACACGACCTTCTCCGGACCGACGAGGTCGGGGCGCGCGGCAACGAGAAAGCCGGTGGCGAGGATCAGCGTCACCATCAGTCCCATGATCATCGTGAGGATGATCAGGGCGTCGGTGTGCTCGAGGTTGTCGCCCTCCAGCCGGCGTGGGTGCACCACCAGCCGGCGGTACAGCGCGAACGCCACCGCCGCGATCACGAGCACCGCGAAGATGTCCTGCGACGCCGCGTACAGCGCGAAGACGGGTCGCGGAAGGAAGAGCTCGTAGCTGAAGCGCGGGAAGATCCCGGCGATGAGGATCTCGATGGTGCCGGCGGTGAGCACCATGAATCCCCAGAAGATCAGCGCGTGCATCGGGCCGGCGACCGGATCGCGGAAGATCTTCTTCTGCGCGATGCCGATCTCGAGGACGTTCCCGATCCGCCGGAAGGGATGGTCGGTGCGATCTTCGGCGAAGCCGAGCCGGAGGTAGCGAACGAGCCGCTGGACGTTCAGGGCGAAGAAGCCCAGGGCCAGGACGAGAACGAGAAGAAAGATGGCGCTCCCTTCGGTCATCAGCGTGCGCTCCGGTCGGTGGGACGGCGCGCCGAGGGCGCGCGAGCGGAAGCTACCCCGTGGCCGAACGCCGTACAAGAACGCGGAGCGGCCCGGCCTTCGCCGGCTGCCGCTCCGCTATTATATTGACAGCAATACATTTAGCCGCGTCCACGACGTGGCTCCTGACGGCAGGGCTCGCCGCTGCGACCGCCCGCCGTCCCCATTCCGCCGCAGATCCGGTTCCGCCGGTCATGACGTGAACCGGAATGCGGCCAGGGGCGCTGGCATGAGCATGCCTTCTGCCTTGTTGGGCGCTGGCCAGCGGCCAGCCTTTCGCGTGCTGCGACCCACCCGCACTCCGGAGGGAGCTTGTCCCGTCTCCTGCTCGTCTCGAACCGCCTTCCCGTCACCGCCGAACACCGGCGCGGCAAGCTCGTGCTCAAGTCCAGCGCCGGCGGCCTGGCGACCGGGCTCCATTCGGTGCACGACCCCGGCAAGGGGCTCTGGTTCGGCTGGTCGGGACTCAACCAGAAGCCGGGCACCGACGAGGCGGCAGAGAGCGACGAGTGGAAGCGCCGCGGATGCGTACCCGTGCCGCTCTCCCGCACCGAGGTCCGCGACTACTACGAGGCCTGCGGCAATGGCGTGGTGTGGCCGCTGTTCCACTCGCTCATCGACCGCATCCCGCTGCGCCCGGCCCCGTGGGACACCTACGAGACGGTGAACCAGCGATTCGCCGATGCGGTGGCCGCCGAGCTCCGCGCCGACGACGTCGTGTGGGTGCACGACTACCAGCTCATGCGCGTTCCCGGACTGCTGCGCGCCAAGGCACCCTCGGCTCGCGTCGGCTTCTTCCTCCATATCCCCTTCCCCGCGGTGGAGATCTTCAGCGCGCTGCCCGGCCGCGAGCGCATCCTGGAAGGAATGCTCGGGGCTGACCTCGTCGGCTTCCACACCGCGGGCTACATGCGCAACTTCGCCGCGGCGGTGGAGCGGCTGCTCGGCTTGCCCGTGCAGGATGAGCGGGTGACGTACGGTGGGCGGCAGGTGCGGCTCGGCGTCTTCCCGATGGGCGCCGACGTGGCGCGCTATGCGGATCCCGCACCCAGCAAGTCGCGATCGCCGCGGTCGCCGATCGACCGGCGGCTGCTGCTCGGCGTGGACCGGCTGGATTACACGAAGGGGATCCCGCGCCGGCTGCTCGCCTTCGAGCACCTGCTTCGAACCAGGCCGGAGCTGCGCGGACGCGTGTGCTTCCTCCAGATCGCCGTCCCCTCGCGCACCGATGTCCCCGCGTACAAGCGCTTTCGTCGCCGTATCGACGAGCTGGTGGGGCGCATCAACGGGGCGTACGGCACCTCGTCGTGGACGCCGGTGCAGTACGTCGCGCGACCCGTGTCGCAGGAGCAGCTCGTCGGGCTCTACCGGACGTGCGACGTGATGGTGGTGACACCGCTCCGCGACGGCATGAACCTCGTCGCCAAGGAGTTCGTGGCGAGCCGCGTGGACGAGGACGGTGTCCTCGTGCTGAGCGAGTTCGCCGGCGCCGCTGACGAGATGCACGAGGCGCTGCTCGTCAACCCGTACGACCTGGAGCGCGTGGCGGACGCGCTGCACACCGCGCTGCAGATGAACCCCGACGAGCGGCGGGCGCGGATGCGCTCGATGCGCCGCCGCGTGCTGCACGACGACGCACCCCGGTGGGCGCGCTCCTTCCTCGGCGCGCTCGAGGAGACGGAGTCCGCGCTGCCGATCGAGCACGAACGCCGCACGCGCACCGATCTCGACGGCGCCGTGCGCCGGCTGGTCGTGCGGGCGGCCGAAACAGCCTCGCAGCGGCTGCTGCTGCTCGACTACGACGGCACGCTGACGCCACTCGTCGCCACGCCCGGCCTGGCCGCGCCGACCCGCTCACTGCTGTCGCTGCTTCGTACCCTGGCCGAGCAGCCGGCCACGTCGGTGCACGTCGTCAGCGGGCGTGATCGCGCAACGCTCGATGCGTGGCTCGGCGGCCTGCCCGTCGGCCTGCACGCCGAGCACGGACTGTGGTCACGCATGGCGGCGGGCGCCGAATGGACGCGAGCCGATGTGGTACCGTCGCTGCCGCGGGAGAAGGATGTGGTCGCGCTGATCGAGGACGCGGTGAAGCGCACACCCGGGACGCTGATGGAGCGGAAGAGCACGGGGGTGGCGTGGCACTATCGCCAGGCGGACCCGAAGCTCGCCGCCGCGGAGCTCAGGCGGCTGCGCAGCGCACTCGTGACGCTCCTGGACGGTGAGCCGGCCGAGGTCCACGCCGGCCATCGCGTGCTCGAGGTGCGACTGAGCGGCGTGGACAAGGGAACGGCGATCGCACCCGCCCTCGTCGGCCTGCCCGACGGTACGGCCATCATCGCCATCGGAGATGATCGCACCGACGAGCAGCTCTTCGCCGCGCTCCCGCCCGATGCGATGACGATCTACGTGGGCGACGGGCCGAGCCGCGCGCGGCTGCGGCTCAGCTCCGTCGCCGAGGTCCGGCTGCTGCTCGTGGACCTCGCCAGGTCAGCGAGCGGTCAGTGGCCCTTGCGCGCTTCCTTCACTGCCGCCGTGAGCGCCGGAACGATCTCCGCCGCGTCGCCGACGATGCCGTAGTCCGCCACCTTGAAGATCGGTGCTTCCTTGTCCTTGTTGATGGCGACGATGGTGCGGCTGGTGCGCATCCCCGCGAGGTGCTGGATGGCGCCGCTGATCCCCACGGCCACGTAGAGCTGCGGGCTCACCTGCCGGCCCGTCTGCCCGATCTGGTCGCTGTGCGGACGCCACCCGTCGTCGGTGACGGCGCGCGTGGCACCGACGGCGGCGTTGCCGAATGCGTCGGCGAGATCCTCGACGAGCTTGAAGTTCTCCTTGGCCTTGAGCCCTCGGCCGCCGGAGACGATGATCGGCGCCTCGCCGAGGTCGGGGCGACCCTTCGCCCCTTCCTTCACGTCGGTGACGGTGACCGTCGGTCCGGACGCCGATGCGGCCTGCACCTGCTCCACGCGCGCCGGCTTCGGCGATTCCACTGCCGTGATGGCGCTCGGCCGGATGCTGATCACCACCGGCGCACCGGTGAGGGTGAGCGACGTGATGACCTTGTTCGCGTACGCGGGATGCTTCACGGTGATGCTGTCGCCGCTCACCGTGAAGTCCGTGACGTCGCTCGCGATGGGCGCGTCGAGCCGCGCGGCGACGCGCGGTCCGAGGTCGCGGCCCTGCGCCGAGAAGCCGAGCACCACGGCGCGGTACGCGCCCGCCTTCGCCCGGTCGGCGAGCGTTGCGGCGAGCGACTCACGCGCGAACCGTGCGAAGTCCGCGCTCTCCGTCACGAACACCACGTCGGCGCCATACTTGCCGAGCTGCTCCGCCTTGCCGCCGATGCCAGGCTCGCCGGCGAGG
>DASTGQ010000281.1:0-11000 GCA_035718985.1 Gemmatimonadaceae bacterium | reverse complement strand
GGATCCACCACCAAGGCCATGACGACCGCGGCGCTGGCCATGCTGGTGGACGAGGGCAAGCTGAAGTGGGACGACAGGGTCATCGACTACCTCCCCGACTTCCAGCTCTACGATCCATACGCAACGCGGGAGACCACCGTTCGCGACCTGCTCACCCATCGCACCGGGCTCGCAAGCGTCGACCTGCTGTGGGCCGTGCGCGAGAACCAGTACAGCGCCCCCGAGATGGTGCGCCGCCTCCGCTACGTGAAGCCGACCGCGTCGTTCCGGTCCACGTGGCAGTACAACAACAACGTCTACTCCATCGCCGGCCTCCTCATCGAGAAGCTCTCGGGGATGCCATGGCAGGACTTCATCCGCGCGCGCGTCTTCACGCCACTCGGGATGAACGAGACCATCCCGCTCGTGTCGATGCTTTCCGGACAGCCGAATGTCTCCACGCCGCACGCGCTGGAAGGCGACTCCGTCGTCACCGTGCCGATCCGCAGCACGGACGCCATCGCGTCGGCGGGCTCCGTGTGGTCGAGCGTCAGCGACATGTCGAAGTGGATGCGCTTCATGCTCGATAGCGGACGCGTCGGCGACAAGCGCTTGATCCAGCCGGCGACCTTCCGCGAGATCATCGCGCCCCAGATCCGCGCGCCAATGGCGGAGTATCCCGCGCTCGAGCTCGCGAAGCCCAACTTCTTCAGCTACGCACTCGGCTGGTTCGTCCAGGACTACAACGGTCAGACCGTGTGGATGCACACCGGCAGCATCGACGGCCAGTGCGCCATCATCGGGCTGATCCCGAGCAAGCGCATCGGCGTCTACGTGCTGGAGAACCTCGACCACGCCGAGCTGCGCCACGCCCTCATGTACCAGGTGTTCGACATGTACAACGGCGGTACGAAGCGCGACTGGAGCGGTGACCTCCACGCACTGTTCGCCTCGCGCCAGAACGCACGCCGTGGGGTGCCCGCGCACGTGACCGGCACCCAGGCGTCACTCCCCATCGACCGCTACGCCGGCACGTACACGGATTCCACCTACGGTTCCATCGTCGTCGCCGACAACGCGGGCACGCTGCACGCGCGGTACGAGCATGCCGATCTCGGCAACCTGCAGCAGTGGGAGTACGACACCTTCCGCAGTACGCCCGCCAAGTCCGGTGAGGATGCAACCTCGCTGAGCTTCATCACCAACGGCGATGGCGCGGTGACCGGCGTGCGCGCCTTCGGTATCGTCTTCCCACGCACGGGCAGCCCGTGATTCGTCCTCGACATCTTCCAGGCAAGGGAACAGCAACGTCAAGGCGGGCACTCAGCGGATCCATCGCGCGCCGGGTGCCTCGATGTACATCGACGCTCCCGTCTGCATCGTGCCCTAGCGGCGCGGGATGTCCTCGAAGACCGTGTTGCCGATCGCGAACCGCTGCCAGTCGTGGAAGTCGAAGTGCCACCACTCGGCGTCGTAGACCGTGAACCCCTGCGCCTCCATCGCGCGGCGAAGGAGCGCACGATACCATCGCTGGCGTGAGGTGCCGCCCGGATAGTTCGGGTACGCCCTGTCCGTTGTCTCGTCGTAGGTGCTCACCATCTCGATCGGAGCGCCGGTCTTCAGGTCGTACAGCGTGAGGTCCACGGCCGCACCCCGATTGTGCCGGGAGCCCTGCGATGGATCCGCCACAAAGACGTGCTTCTGAGGTGGTGTCGCGTCCCAGAACATCTTCGTCACGTACCACGGCCGGTAGCCGTCGTGCACGAGAAGCCCGTAGCCAAGCGGCTTGAGGCTGGCGTTGGCGCGCACGAGCGCCTCCGCCGCCGGCCGCTGCAGGAACGCGCGCGCCTGCGAGTAGAAAGGCGTGCCGAAGAGGTTGTTGCTCGTCGCGTAGCGGATCTGCAGCTTGATCGTTGGATCCAGCGACGTCAGCTCCACCAGGTCCGACTTCAGGAATGGCCCGTTCTCTTTCGGCGGTGAGGCCGCGAGCGCCTCGCGCCGCAGCTCGGCGATCGGACGCACCGGTGTGATGACGAGCTGGTTCCCCGACTCCGGACCTACCTGCCGCCGCGCGAGCGCCCTGTCGTCCACCTCGAGCTGCGCCACACGCCCGTTGCTGCCGAAGTGGAACGCAAGCGTGCGCGCAGGCCCGCTCGCCGAGGTGAACACGGTGTCCGACTGTGCAATCAGCGGCTGCTCGCTGGTCGTGTCATGACGCCACAGCTGCCCGCCGCGCTCGAGGATGATCGTTACCGCCGAGTCGGGCCCGTATTCGCCGATGAGCGGCAGCCACTTCGCCGGCGGCGGGGGCGGCGGCAGCGGAGCGCTTCCGGTGAGCAGGGAAGACGATTGCTGCTGTGCCGCCGGCGTGGCGGACGATGTTGCGCAGGCCGCAACGAGAAAGAGCGCCGCGGCGCGCAGGGGTCGCGTCATCGGGACACGAGCGGGAGAGGAGGATCGCATGTCGCGAAAATGCCCGTCGTGCCGGGGCGTCGCAAGCGCCGTGCGTGACGCGTCACGCACGGCGAACGCGCCACTCGGAGGAAGTGGCCGCACGCTCCGGTCTGCCGCGCCGGCCCGCGCTATACTTCAGGCCGATGACGCTGATCGACGTCGCCCTCCCCCTCCCGCTCTTCCGCACCTTCACCTATCGCGTGCCCGACGGCCTCACTGGCTCCGTCTCCGTCGGCTCGCGCGTGCTGGTGCCATTCCGCAAGGGGAAGGAGATCGGCGTCGTCATGGGTGTGGCCGAGCCGCGCGAAGGACTGAAGTACAAGGACGTCATCGCGGCGCCCGACGACGCACCGGTGCTCGATCCGCCGATGCTCGCCCTCTGCCGGTGGATCGCCGAGTACTACGTGACGCCGCTCGGTGTCGCACTTCGCTGTGCGCTCCCTGCCGCGCTCACCGGCGCCGGCTCACCGGTTCCGTCCAGGCGCACGCGCCGGGTTGCCGCCATCGGGCGCGAGCTGCCGTCGCTGCTGCACCGCGATCGCATCTTCGCCCGGTCGAAGCAGCAGCGGGCCCTCTACGAGCTGCTCGAGCAGCTCGGCGGACTCGCCGCGGTGGAGGTTCTCTCGGAGCAGTTGAAGTTCTCACCGTCGGTGCTCAAGGGGCTCGTCGCGCGCGGGCTCGTCGTCGTGTCGGAGGAAGTGGTGGCGCGCGACCCCTTCCTCACGCGCGAGCGCCGCGCGCCCGACACGCATCGCCCGAGTGACGCGCAGCGCCACGCGCTGGAGCGGCTCGCGGCCGCGGAGCCGGGCCATGTGGCGCTGCTGCACGGTGTCACCGGCAGCGGGAAGACGCTCGTCTACCTCGAGCTCCTGCGCCGCGTCGTGCTGGAGCAGGGGAAGTCCGCCATCGTGCTCGTGCCCGAGATCGCCCTCACGCCGCAGACGGTGGATCGCTTCCGCGCCGTCTTCGGCGACGAGATCGCCGTGCTGCACAGCGGGCTCTCGGACGGTGAGCGCTACGACGCCTGGCTCGCGCTGCGCCGCGGGGAGAAACGCATCGCCGTCGGCGCGCGCTCGGCCGTCTTTGCGCCCATGCGCGACTTGGGCGCCATCGTCGTGGACGAGGAGCACGAGTCGAGCTACAAGCAGGGCGACGCGCCGCGCTACCACGCGCGCGAAGTGGCCATCGTTCGCGCGCGCGCCGAAGGCGCGATCGTCGTCCTCGGCAGCGCGACGCCGAGCCTCGAGAGCTGGACCAATGCGCAGGCTGGCAAGTACGAGCTGCTCACCCTCCCCGAGCGTGCCGGCGGCGCGAAGCTCCCCGTCGTGCAGGTCGTCGACCTTCGCGCGGAGCGACCGGCGCGTCCGCCGAGCGACACCGCCGAAGCGGACGCCGCGTTTGCCGCCGCCGTCTCGCCGCCGCTGGAGGCCGCGCTGCGCAACCGCCTCGCGAAGCGCGAGCAGAGCATCCTCCTCCTCAACCGGCGCGGCTACGCGAGCTTCATCCAGTGCGGCGCGTGCGGCGACGTTGCGGTGTGTCCCAACTGCAGCATCAGCCTGACCTATCACCGCACCCCCGAGCGGCTGGTGTGCCACTACTGCCAGCACACCGAGCCGGTGCACCGCACCTGCCAGCGCTGTGGCGGCCAGCGCCTGCGCCAGCGCGGGCTCGGCACGCAGCAGGTCGAGCGCTTGCTGGCCGAGCGTTTTCCCAGCGCCCGCATCGCGCGCATGGACGTGGACACGACGAGCGGCAAGTGGGCGCACACCGAGATCCTCGACCGCGTCGGCATCGGCGCCGTGGACATCCTGCTTGGCACCCAGATGATCGCCAAGGGGCTCGACTTCCCGAACGTGACGCTGGTGGGCGTGATTGACGCCGACGTCGGGATCAACCTTCCCGACTTCCGCGCTTCGGAGCGGTGCTTCCAGCTCCTCAGCCAGGTGGCGGGCCGCGCCGGCCGTGGTCCCAAGGGAGGGGAGGTGCTCATCCAGACGCGCGCTCCCTCGCACCACGCCGTGCGCTGCGCCGTGACGCACGATTATTACGCCTTCGTGAAGGAGGAGCTGGCGGGGCGGCGCACGCCGCCCTATCCGCCGAATGTGCGCCTCGCCAACGTCGTCGTCAGCGGCACCAACGAAGACGCGACGGCACGCTTCGCGACGCGTGCCACCGCCTGGCTGCACCGCCTGCTCGCCTCGCATCCTTCGCCCAGCGTGACCGTGATCGGCCCCGCGCCATGCCCGGTGGAGCGCGTGCAGCAGCGTTGGCGCTGGCACCTCTTGTTGAAGAGCGACCGCCCGCAGGAGCTCAGCCGGGTGGCGCGCTACCTCGTGGAGCGGTTCGAGGTGCCCCACAAGTTCGGGCTGCGGATGACACTCGATCGTGATCCGGTGGCGTTGCTGTAGATCGGTTCTCCTGTTCCGCGACTTTCTGGCCGCGTCTGGCCACTGCAACGGCCGCTCGGGCGCGCCATTACGACGAAGGGGATACGGATCGTACGGATAGGAGCACGGACGACACGGATCGCTCCGTGATCGCGTGCCTCCAGGCGCCGCGCAGCCCCCTCCTTCGACCAAGTCATTCCGGACCTTGGAGGTGAAGGGACTCGCCTCGGGCGCGGAGACCGGCTTCTGCACGGAGCAATCCGAAGCATCAGTGCAGGTATCCGTAAAATCCGTATCCCCTTCGACTGAGGGGCAGTCCTCCCGGGGCAGCCGCTCGAGGGCAGCCGTCTGAAGGCAGTCGCGGGACGCGCCGATCGGGCAAACGTTCGCCTTGTCCCGCCCTGCGGCCCCGATGATCTTTCTCCCGTGACCGCCTTCTCCCACCCGGACTTCACCCGCCCCGAGCTCGCTTCCGCCCCTGATGCGCGCTTCGTCCCCGCGCCGGCGGACGGCGTCCTCCCGGAAGGCTTCTTCTCCACGACCAACCTGCCTACCTACGTGAAGGTGGCGGGCGCGTGGCGGATGCCTCGCGAGCCGCGCATGGACTCGGCCCTCGTCCTCGCGAAGGACGGCGAGCTGTGGGTGCGCGAGGGGCGCCACGTCGCCAGGGGTGACCGGGTCGCCGTCGGTGCGCACGAGGACGGCCGGGAAGGGATCTTCGTCCACGCCTCCGCCTTCCTCGGCGAGGCGCACGGCGACGGTGAGTTCAAGTTCATGTCGAGCGAGGTGTCGCGCGAGAAACCGATCGACTACTCGCTGATGGCGCGCCTTCTAATCGAGGAGCGCGATCGCGGTGGTTACCCGCTCTGGGTGTGCGGCCCGGCGCTCGTGCACTCGCGCGCGCGCAACGACATGACCTGGTTCATCCGCAACGGCTTCGTCGGCGCGCTGCTTGCGGGCAACGCCGTCGCCGTGCACGACATCGAAGCCAGCATCTTCGGCACCACGCTCGGCATGACGGGGCAGGGCGAGGCCACGCAGGGGGGACACGGGCTGCACATGCGCGCCATCAACAGGGTGCGCGCCGCCGGCTCCATCGCCAACGCCGTACGCGACGGCGTGATCACCGACGGCATCATGCACGCCTGCGTGACGACGAACACGCCATTCGTCCTCACCGGCTCCATCCGCGACGACGGTCCGCTCCCCGATGTGGTGACCGACGCGCTCGAGGGGCAGGACCGCATGCGCCGCCACGCCATCAAGGCGACGATGGCCATCCTCATCGCCACCGCGCTCCACGCCATCGCCACGGGCAACATGCTTCCCGCGTTCGTCACGGAAGCCGATGGATCGCTCCGCGAGCTGGCCACCATCTGCGTGGATTCCAGCGAGTTCGTCGTGAGCAAGCTGAAGGATCGCGGCACGCACCAGGCGTTCGGCGTCGTCACCAACGCGCAGGACTTCATGCACATCCTCCGGCTCTACGTCGAGCGCGAGCTGGACCAGCGCAAGCTCGCCTCTCCCGCGGCGCTCGACGTCGCCACCGCGTGATGACCGACGAGACGAAGGCACGCTTTCTCGCGGGGATCGCGGCCCAGGTGCCGGCGGAGCGGGTCGCGGAGGTGCACCTCTTCGGCGCCATCCGCCAGGGAGGCCAGGAGAGCGGCGTGGCCGTCATTGCCGTGCAGCTCCCTGGCGACGAACGGACGTCCGGTACGGTAGAATCCGACGCCGGTACTCCCGACGACGCGCTGCCGGACGACGCATCCACGGATGCGCTGCCGCAGGACTCCGTGAGCATCGCCGACGTGATGCCGACGCGCTACACGGTCTACACGGCGCGCTTCCGTCACACACTCAAGGGCCCGGAGCGGGGCAAGTGGGAGCTCGCCGTCACCGAGGAAGCAGACGCGCCCCTCCTCACCGTGGACGCGGTGGTGCGTGGCGTCTCGCGCCGCTCCGGTGAGGCCGACGAGACGATCCGCCTCTCCGGCGACGAGTTCCGCGCCGCGCTCCCCGAGCCGGCGCGCGCTTAGCGCGACGTCGTGTCCGACCCGGCGCACCTCGGAATCGCGCTCGCCTTCGGCGCCGGGCTGCTGAGCTTCGTCTCGCCCTGCGTCCTCCCGCTCATCCCGAGCTACCTGACCTTCGTCACCGGCGTCGGACTCGACGACCTCGCGAAGTCGCGTCGCGCGGCGTTCGTCCACGCGCTGATGTTCGTGCTCGGCTTCACGCTCATCTTCATCGCGCTCGGTGCCTCGGCCACGGTGCTTGGCCGTTTGCTCCTCGCGTACCGCGTCTGGATCACGCGCGTCGGCGGGGGGCTGATCGTGCTCTTCGGCCTCTACCTGCTCGGCATCGCCCGCATCGGCGCACTCGATCGTGAGCGGCGCGTCCACATCGCCGACAAGCCGGTGGGCTACCTCGGTTCCGTCTTCGTCGGTGTCGCCTTCGGCGCCGGCTGGACGCCGTGCCTCGGGCCCATCCTCGGCGCCATCCTTACCTACACGGCCGCCGAAGCGGACCTGTCGCGCGGGCTTCCGCTGCTGCTGGCGTATTCGCTCGGCCTGGCGATCCCCTTCCTGCTCGCTGCCGTCGCCGTGGAGCGGTTCATCGTGACGGTGCGGCGATTCCGCCCGTACATGGGGCGCGTCTCGCAGGTGAGCGGGGCGATCCTCGTGGTGGTCGGGCTGTTGATGATGTTCGACTACTTCACCGTCATCGCCGCCTCGCTCCAGTCCATCACGCCGGCGGCGCTGCGATCGAGACTCTAGGCCTCCGAGCTTGGGCGGGCTTCGGCGGCCCTCTCTATCCGGACGGCTCCGTGTCGTGGGAGCGCAGATCAGCGTCGCTCCCGACACGGAGCTCGGCAGAGCTGAGCCGCCGGCCGAGGTGCGTCATCGATGTAGAGCCGAGCGGCAAGGAAGGCGCAACATGGGCTCGGTCTCTACCCCACCCAGGATCGCACCTTCGCGAGCAGCTCACGGGCCGGCACAGGCTTCACGAGCACGGCGGTGCACCCGGCCGCGAGGCAGCGCTCCTGAGTGAGACGATCGTCGCGACCGGTGAGTGCCACGGCGACGCGGGGCATCGCACCGCGCACGTGCAGCTCCTCGATCGCGGTCAGTCCATCGCCGTCGGCGAGGCCGAGGTCGAGGAGCAGCACGTCCACTGGATCGCTCGACGCCGTGGCGACCGTTTCCGTGATCGTCGGCGCGATCGAGACCCGGTAGCCGCTGTCCTCGAACAGGATGCGCATCGCGCCGCTCACGAGCGCGTTGTCCTCGGCCACCAGCACGTGTGCCGGCTGGCGGGCAGCCATCAGGGCGCGGGGTAGGGAATGGTGAAGAAGAAGCGGCTTCCGGCGCCGAGCTCGCTCTTCAGCCAGATCCGCCCGCCATGCAGCTCCACGAGCTTGCGCGCGATGGTGAGGCCGAGTCCCGTGCCGTGATGCTGCCGCGACGCGCTCGAGTCCACCTGCGCGAACTCGCGGAACACCAACTCGTGGTGCTCCGGGTCGATGCCGATGCCGGTGTCGCCGACTTCCACCATGCACTCGCGCCCCTGTTCACCCTCCACGCACCGCGCGCGCACCCACACGCGTCCGCCCTGCGGCGTGAAGTCGATGGCGTTGCCGAGCAGGTTGCCCACCACGTGCGTGATCTTCTCACGGTCGGCCGTGATCGGCTCCAACTCCTCCGACACCTCGGTGACGAGCTCCAGCCCCTTCCGCCGCACGAGCGACTCGTTGAGCGCCGTGAGCTGCGTGACAACGCCGTGCAGCGCGAATCGCGTCGGCGAGATGGTGAGCTGGTTCGCCGCTCCGCGCGCATACGCGAGGATCTCTCCCACCTGTTCCAGCAGCTGGCGGCCACCGGTGATGATGCCGGCAATGCTGTCGAGCTGCCGCGGCGTCAGCTCCCCGAGCAGGCCGTCGCGCAGGATCTCGGCGTGCGTGATCACCGCCGTCAGCGGCGTGCGCAGGTCGTGCGAGATGTTGGCGAGGAACTGCGTCTTCAGGCTGTCGCGCGCCTCGAGCTCCGCAATGTGCTCATGCGCGCGCGCGAGCTGCGCCTCCAGTGCCGCGACCCGGCTCTCCGTGGGCGTGGCGTGCGTGAGCGATTGCGAGAGGTCGGTATCGAGGCGATGCATGCGACAATTCTACTCGGTGGCCGAGCCCGAGGCCACGGTCTCGCCGCTCGTCGGCGCGTCAGGGGATTCCCCCTCCAGCGATTCCTCGAGCTGCTGCCGCCGGAGGAGCGCCGTGTACCGCCCGCCCGCCGCCATCAGCACGTCGTGCGTTCCCTGTTCCACCACGCGGCCGCCGTCAAGCACGATGATCCAGCTCGCATCGCGCACGGCGCTGATGCGGTGCGACGCGATCACCGCGGTTCGCCCGCTCAGCGTCTTGCGCAGCCCGCGCAGGATCTCCGCCTCCGTGTGCGTGTCCACCGCCGACAGGGCGTCGTCCAGCAGCACCACGCGCGGGCGACGCGCCAGCGCACGGGCCAGCGAGAGCCGCTGCTTCTGGCCCCCGCTCAGGTTGATGCCGCGCTCGCCGAGCTGCGTGCCGTAGCCGTGCGGAAAGGCGCGCACGGTGTCGTCCAGCTGCGCCACCTCAGCCGCCCACACGTTGTTCGCCGCCTCGAGTTCGCCCAGCGCGCGCGACTGCTCCGGTGCTCGCTCATCCGTCGCTTCCTGGTCCTTCAGGGTATGCGCCGGATCACCATAACCGAGGTTCGCCGCGATGGTGTCGCTGAACAGGAAGCTCTCCTGCTGCACGTAGCCGATCTCGGCGCGCAGCGCCTCCAGCGCCAGCGCCGTCACCGGCACGCCGTCGAGCAGGATCTCGCCTTCCTGCGGATCGTGCAGGCGCGGGATGAGGTCGATCAGCGTGCTCTTGCCGCTCGCCGTCGCGCCCACCACCGCCAGCGTGGCGCCTGCCGGCACGGCGAACGACACGTGGCGCAGCACCCAGCGCGGCTGCTGACCGGCCGGGGCGGGGAAGTGGAACCCCACGTCGCGGAACTCCAGCGCGCGTCCCCCCTGCGCCGGCGACAACGCGCGCGGCTGGGCGGGCGAGTGCACCTCCGCCCGTGCGTCCATCACCTCCAGCAGACGACCCATGCTCGCCGCGCCGCGCTGGAACAGGTTGATCACCCACCCCAGCGCGATGAGCGGCCACGTCAGGATGCCGACGTAGAAGCCGAACGCGACGAACGCGCCCACCGAGATGGTGCCGTTCACCACGAGCTGGCCGCCGAGTCCGAGCACCACCACCACGCTCAGGCCGGCGAGTAGTCCGAACATCGGGTTCATCGCGCCATAGAGCTTCGCGAGGCTCATGTTGCGCTCGAGGTACGTCTCGTTCAACGCCGCGAATCGCTTCGTTTCCGCGCCTTCCTGCCGGTAGGCGCGCACCACCCGCACGCCGGCGAAGTTCTCCTGCGCGTGCGTCGTGAGGGTGCTGAAGTGCTCCTGCACCGCCTCGAACCGGCGATGGATCAGCCCACCCAGCTTGATCATCACCACGGGCAGGAAGAGCATCGGCAGCAGCGCCACCAGCGTGAGGCGCACGCTGATGTGCAGCATGAAGCCCAGCGCGAAGGCGCCGCCGAAGATCGTGTTCGTGAGGTACATGATCGCCGGCCCCGCCGCCTGTCGGACGGCGGCCAGGTCGTTCGTCAGCCGCGCCATCAGGTCGCCCGTGCGCGTGCGCCCGAAGTACCCCGGGTCCAGCGTCGTGAGGTGCGCGAACAGGTCCTGCCGCAGGTCGTACTCGATGTACCGGCTCAGTCCGTTCAGGATCTCGCGCATCCAGAAGCGCATCGCCCCGCCCACGAGCGCCACCCCGATGAGCTCCGCCGCCACGAGCAGTACGCGGCGCGCGGGCTCCCGCGCGGCAAGCGCGTCGACGCCGGCACGCAGCAGCCACGGACCCACCGCTCCCAGCGCGGACGACGCCACCACCAGCGCGAGCCCGGCGACGAGCTGCCACCGATACGGTCGATAATAGGGAACGAGCCGGCGAAGCGCCGCCGTGCTGGAACGAGCAGGTGCCACGGGTGTAGAGAGCGGGCTAGAGTGTTACATTTTGCGAGCGTACGACGTCTCGACGCAGCAGGTTGCTCACCTGCGTTACCCTCTGGAGGACCGTCATGACGAAGTATATCCGTC
>DASTGQ010000280.1:0-4596 GCA_035718985.1 Gemmatimonadaceae bacterium | reverse complement strand
CCGCCGCCCAGACAGCAAAGGCCCGGCGCTACGCGCCGGGCCCAGCGCCCGGAAAGCGCCGCGTTCCACGCGGCGCGCCCCGACTAGCTGTCCTTTCCGCCCCCGGGCAGTTCGTCGAAGCTCTGCGTTGCCTCGCCGCCGCCCATCAGGGCGAACTGCAGCGCCGTCTCGGCGCGCCGCACCACTTCCGCCGCCTCCACCTTGACCGCGCTGAAGTCCGCGGCGGCAAAGAAGCCGGCGGTCAGGGCGGGGTGACGGCCGGCAACATCGGCGGGCCTGTCCGTCTCGCCCAAGGCGTCCTGAAGACGGTTCACCAGCCGGCGCGCGCCCGGCGCGTCCGTATCGGGGGCGAGGATGGCGAACCGGCTCTCACCCACGTAGCCGATCACGTCCGACTTCCGCGCCTGCGCGCGGCACACGTCGGCCAGGTAGTTGAGCTGTGCACTCGACGGCTTGCTGGTCCGCGCATCGGTGGAGGATCCGAGCGACGACACCGCCACGCAGGCGAACGCCTCGTGGTTTCGCGCCGCCCTCGCACCAAGGGTCTCGGCCCAGTGCCGGAGCCCGAAGGCGCTGTACAGCCCTGTGAGTGGATCTATGAGAGAGATGGACTGCGCCGCCTCGGCGCGCCGGCGCGCCCGAAGGTACGTCCGCAGCTTGAACAGCAGCGTCTCCACGTCCAGCGGCTGGGCGCAGAAGTCCCACGCCCCCGCCTCGTAGGCCTCGAGCCGGACCCGGTTGCTCACCGGCGACGTAGAGGTGAGGAAGATGGGGGTGGAGTGATCGAAGAGCGGATCGTCCACCAGGGCGCGGCAGACCTCGATCCCGCCGATCTCGGGCAGTGACGTGTCCAGGATCAGCGCATCGGGGTTGCTCCCCCGCGCCAGCTCCAGCGCACGGCGGCCACCCATCACCCGCAGCACGGAGTAGCCGTTCAACTCCAGCACACTCTCCACCGACCGGCCCATCCACTCACCCTGGCTGGCGATCAGTACGAGATGCGGCCGCTTACGGAGCTCGACCATTGAGGATCTTGGGTGAAGGAAAATTCGTGCGTCTGACGAATCAATTGGCTGCTCTGTCCTTCTGTCTTCGTAGCGCGCGGCCTCGCCACTCAGTCGAAGGGAAATACGGATGCTACGGATTGAGCTGATTCTCCGGATTCATCTTCGCCGGGGCTTGGCCCCGTTCACCGAAGCCAACCCCGCGACCCCAAATGGAAAACTTCTGGAACGGCCTCAGGGCTTACCATGGCGCCTGGAGTCATGCCGACCAGGAAGCAATCCGTCTCATCAGCACCATCCGTACAATCTTGTTTCACCCTTCGACTGAGTGGCCTGTCTCCCTCTGAGCAGAGGCCTGTCCGCTTACCTTCCCGCCGCTGCTTCCGCTCGCGCCTTCGTCGCGTACCACTCCAGCGCCTGAGCCAGTCCGTCGGCGGCGCGATGGCTCGGCTCGTAGCCCAGCAGCCGGCGCGCCTTGCCGATGTCGGCGAGGGAGCGACGGATGTCGCCCTGGCGAGGCGCCGAGTGCTTCGCCGACGCGCCCGCCACCGACGGCTGGTACTTCGCCAGCCCGTCACGGATCATCGTGAAGAGCTGGTTGAGCGACGTCTCCTGCCCGCACGCCACATTATACGCGCCACCCGTGGCGGCGCTGTCGGGAACGACCGCCGCGAGGATGTTCGCCTGCACGGCGTTGGCCACGTAGCAGAAATCGCGGCTCGTCTCGCCATCGCCGAAGATCTCGCACGGCGCGTCGCTCAGCAGGTTGGCGATCCAGCGCGGGATCACGGCGGCATACGCGCCGTTGGGATCCTGCCGGCGGCCGAACACGTTGAAGTAGCGCAGCCCCACCGTCTCCAGCCCGTAGTTCTTCTGGAACACGGCGGCGTACAGCTCGTTCGTCGCCTTGGTGGCGGCGTACGGCGAGAGCACGCGCCCCGTCTTGTCTTCCTGCTGCGGGATCGTCGTGGCGTCACCGTAGACGGAGCTGGACGACGCGTACACCACTCGCTTCGCGCCAGCGTCACGCGCGGCCACGAGGATGTTGAGGAACCCTTCGACGTTCACCTGGCTGCTGCTCACCGGATCCGCGATCGAGCGGGGCACCGAGGCGAGTGCCGCCTGGTGCAGCACCAGCTCCACTCCCTCGCACGCCGAACGGCAGGCCTCGAGGTCGCGGATGTCTCCCTCGATGAAGCGGAACGAACCCTCGCTACCCGAGGCGCCGGCTTCCGCGTCGGCCAGGTTGTGCTGATAGCCGGTGGCGAAGTTGTCCAGGCCGACGACGGTCTGGCCAAGGCCCAGCAGCTCTTCCACGAGGTTGGAGCCAATGAATCCCGCGGCACCCGTCACCAGCCACGTGCGCGGCTTGGCGGCGAGCTGCTCGCGGACCTGCGTATATCGCTGCGGGAACGTCAGATCGGTCATGAGACTCAACGGTGAACAGTTGAAACGATGGCGCGGATGGCATCTTCCATTCCCCGCGCCCAACAGGGCTGGAGACCATCAAATCGGTCTGCCGTAACAGTTTAGCATATGCACGCACCAGATATGTGACGGCCGCGCGACGGTCGACTGGGGCGCGGAAACCGCACATGTGTTGCGCCAGCGCCGCAGTAACCAAGCGCACGTGAATCGTGAGACACTCATAACTTCACGTGAGCCGTGAATCGTGAGACGTGAGACGTAACCGCGGCTTCAGGAACGCAGTTACGTCTCACGCTTCACGTCTCACGTCTCACCAATGGTATGGGCCTCTCGCTCTCACGGCGTCAGCGTCACCTGCACTCCCACGCTCCGCGTCGTCGGCAGCTGCCCCAGCTCCGCGCCGCCGATGAAGCTCGTGCTCAGCACCGTCTCCGGATCGATGTTCGGCACGTTCGTCCACAGCGCGAGGTTGCGGCCGATCAGGGAGAGGCGCATGCGCTGCGCGTGAAGGCCGATGGAGTGCAGCGGTACGTCCACCGTCGCGCGTGCCTCGCGCAGCTTCACGAAGCTCGCGTCGTACACCCACCGCTCGCCGATCGCGCCGAGCGCGTGGTAGTAGTCCTGGGTGCTCACGTGCACCGTGTTCGCCTTGCCGGTGGCGACGTCGGTGCCGGCGATCAGCAGGCCGCTGTCGGGGCGGAACGCCGTCTCGGCGAGGGTGCCCGCGTACGCGCCGGCGCGGTTGCTGGCGCTGAAGATCTGCCCGCCCTGCCGGATGTCGAACAGCACGCTCAGGTCGAGCCCCCAGATCTTCAACCCGCTCGAGACGCCGCCCGTCCAGCTCGGGATCGTGTTGCCGAGTGTCACGGGGCCGGTCACGCTGTCGGCCAGCGGAAGGCCGTTGCGCAGGAGCAGGGCACCACTCGCGTCACGCAGGAAGCGGGTGCCGATGATCTGGGGGAACGAGCTCCCCTCGCGTGCGGCCAGCGTCACGCCACCGATCGGCGCGGTGATGGGCAGCGTGATGCGGTTCTCCGGCGTCGTCACGCCCGGGAGGCGCACGACGTCGTTGGCGTTCTGCCCGAAGGATCCCCCGACGCGCCACTCGATGTTGCTGCGGCGCACGGGCACCACCTCGGCCTGCACCTCGATGCCGTGGTTGGAGATCTCGCCGCCGCGCAGGAACTCCAGCGCGCCAGGGACGAGGAGGTTCTCCGTGCGATCCGCGTAGAAGCTCAGGTCGGCGGTGAGGCGGCTGCCGAACAGGCCGGCCGACGCGCCCACCTCGTACCCGCTCGTCACCTCGGGCGACACGAGCTGGTCGTAGGCCACTCCAGGCGCGCGCTGCGCGATGGCCATCGCCGCCGCCGGGAGCACGTCGTTCCCGGAGCGCGACCAGCCGGCGCGCACCGTCAGCGCATCCAGCAGCATGCCGCGCATCTCCGGCCTCGCCCGCGTGAGGTCGAGCGTCGCGAGCACGGCAGGGTAGAGCTCCGACGCGCTCGCCCCGCCGAGCGAGGAGCTCTCGTGCCGCACGCTCGCATCCAGCGTGGCCCATGACGCGAGCGAGGCCTGCACGCCGCCGAACGCGTACAGCGTGCTCGCATCGGTCGAATTAGTGACGGTCGGGAACTGAGGTGCCGCCGGCAGCGTGTCGGAGAACGCCGTGGGCGTGAAGCCGAGCGTGTTGCCGCGCCGGCCGGCGCCGAGCGTGAACGCGAACTCGCCGCGCGGCGTGGCGCGCACCGAGGCTTCCACGTCGCTCTGCGTGGCGGTGATGTCGTCACCCTCGAAGCCGCCGGTGGCAAAGCTTCCACGCCCCGCGAAGTCGGGGAACCCGCCCATCCATCCCGGCGCGATGTCGAAGCGACGGTGCTCGGTGTAGTGGTCCGCACCCGCGCGCAGCGTGCCCTGGAGCATGTTCGTGAACGCGTAGGTCGCGGAAAGCCCACCGAGCATCCGCGTGCGATCGTCGTTCTGGTCGTTGGCCAGCGACGTGAAGTACGGGTTGTTGTGCGAGGTGTAGTTCCAGCTGATCTGGTTGCCCGCCGCGTCGCGCACGTGGTTGCGCAGCGCGGCCACGTCCACCTGGCGGCCCATCATCGGGAACACCGACGCGGGATTGCTCTCGTCGAAGCCGGAGCCCGGGCGATCCTGTGCCTTG
>DASTGQ010000279.1:0-2528 GCA_035718985.1 Gemmatimonadaceae bacterium | reverse complement strand
CGACAGGTCGTCGGTGTGCGGTCGAACGCCGCCGAGAGGACGCAGTGTTCGATCGTCATCCCTTCCGGCCGACCATACAGGAAGACGTCGAAGCCGCTGCCCTCCCAGGGCGCGGCGATCGCGAGCATCTCGTCCGTCGTCAACTCGATGGAGAGCACGATGCGCCGCGCACCCAGCGAGAACAGCTCGCGAGCGGTGTGCTGGTTGAAGCAGTTCACGGCGTAGTCGGCAACGACGTCGCGCCCCGCGCGCCCCAGCTCGGCGACGAGTCCGAGGTGTCCGCTCACGAGGGGCGAGCCGAGGTCGAGCCACTTCCGCACGACGCGACTTTCCTCGGGGCGCACGATGGTGGGCGTGCGCAGCCGCAGGGTCACGCCGCGCGCGCGGAGCTCTTCGGTCAGCGCCTTGACGCGCGTGACCGGGGGCGTGGGATGTCGCAGGAATGGATCGAGAACCACCGTGGTCGCGCCGGCATCGGCAGCGGTGCGCGCGTCGTCGAGCGTGAACACCGAGGCGACGAGATCGAATTCGCGCGCGCTCTCGACCGGACCATTCACCGACATCGCGCCCCGAACGGGCTCGTCGTGCCGCATGGTGAGCGCCTCGTCGATGCGAGCCTGACGGTCGGCAATCACCGCCTGGCGCGCCCAGTCGCGCCGTTGCAGGAGCTCGTCGACGGCCTGCTGGCGGAGGTGGTTCAAGTCGCTGATCGGTAGAAACAGGCCGGCCGGCAGCGCGTCGGCGTCGAGCGAACCGAGCACGAAGGGCGTCTCACCGAGGCGGCCAAGCTGCTCGCGGAGCGTCGAGGCGTCGAGTGCACGTCGCGCCGCGGGCGCGAGATTGATCTCGCCGCGCACGGTGATCGTTTCGTCATCCGCCTCGAACACCGCCTTGAGCGGAGCGCCGGCGCTGCCGAACACCCGAACGTCCAGCCTCGTCTTGCGCTGGCGGACGGTGGCGGGAAGTGCAGCGTAGCTGGCCCGCGCGCGTTCGAGGAGCGCCGCTTCCGAGGAACGAACGACCTTCCATCCAGCCCCTACGCTGATGCGCGGCGGCAACTCGAGCGCCTGCATGATGGCGTCGCCGCCGGTGGAGACCGTGCGCACCCCCGCCACGGTGAATCCCACCGAGGCGCCACCGAGCGATGCAGGAGCCTCGAACCCGACGCCATCGCCGGTCATGAGCGGCGAGGAGACACGTACGACCAGCTCTCGCCCGTCCACGCGCTCCACCACGCCGAGCTCACGGCCGCGGTTGTCCGGATGCGATCGCGTGATGTACTCGCGTCCGGCGCGACCCCCGTACATGCCACCCGTGAAGCCACGGCTGTAGATCTGCACCAGCGGCTCCATCTCCTTGGGTGCCGGCGCGGTGACGTCGCCTTCGGCAAGGCGGTCGAGGAAGGCGCGGTAGCCGCTCGTGACGGTGGCGACGTACTCCGGGCGCTTCTTCCGCCCTTCGATCTTGAGGCAACCGATGCCCGCCTCGGCGATCCCGGCAAGGTGTTCGCTGGCCGCGAGGTCCTTGGCAGAGATGAGGAAGCCGCGGTCGAGCTCCGTGCGGGTGGCCACGTCGGTGAGCACGTAGTCCTTGCGGCACGACTGGGCGCAGGAGCCGCGGTTCGCACTGCGCTCCGAGATCATCCCCGACATGAAGCACTGGCCGCTGTAGGAGATGCACAGCGCACCGTGGATGAAGCTCTCGAGCCCGAGCTCCGGCACCGCGCCGTGGATGGCGCGGATGTCATCCAGCGTGTTCTCGCGCGCGAGCACCACTCGCTCCACGCCCAGATCATGCATGACGCGCGCGCCGGTCACGTCGTGCACGGTCATCTGCGTGGACCCGTGGATCTCGAAGCCAGGGTAGACGCGCTGGATGAGCCGGACGAGGCCGATGTCCTGCACGATCGCCGCGTCGACCCCAAGATCGATCGCCTCGCCGAGGAACATGAGGGCGCCGGCGAGCTCGGCAGGCTTGAGGAGGATGTTGAGCGTGAGGTAGATGCGCCGGCCGCGCTCGTGCGCCAGCCGGCACGCCTCACCCACTTCGGCAAGCGTGAGCTGCGCTCCCTCGTCCCGCGCGTTGAAGCGCTCGGCTCCCAGGTAGACGGCGTCGGCGCCGTTGGCGAGCGCGGCCCGGACGGCGTCGAGCGAGCCGGCGGGCGAGAGGAGCTCTGGTGTGGCGAGGCGCGTCATAAGCGTTGAAACATAACGCTTTAGCACCCCTGATTGCAGTCGTCCGCGGCGCTCAGCGCGGCGGGTTGTCGCCGCTGAGCCAGCGCCTTGGAACCCAGCGCATCAACAGCACGACGACGAGAATCGCCATGCCGACCAACCGCACGTTCGGGTCGCCCGTGCGATAGCCGTAGCCCCACACCGCGACGCCGATGGCGCCGAGAATGATGCGGAGCATGATGAGCTGCTGAACGTGGAACCGAGGCATCAGCGTGGCGCCGCGGGGAGATGCAGTGACCGAGCGACGTCATCCCGCGCCTCGAGCACCATGCGGAGCATGGCGGTCGACAAAAC
>DASTGQ010000278.1:0-2928 GCA_035718985.1 Gemmatimonadaceae bacterium | reverse complement strand
CCTGGTGAAGGGCGCGCTGACGAAGACCGTCACCTCCGCTGACGAGAAGAAGACGCTCCCGCACGCGTACCTCGGCTTCGATGCCTCCGGCAAGTCCACCGGCGCTGCGATCACGGCGCAGGAGCCCGGCTTCCAGGAGGAGGTGCTGCTCATGATCGGCTTCGAGCCGGCGAGCGGGCGCATCATCGGCTTCAAGGTGCTGGACGAGAAGGAAACGCCGGGACTCGGCGACAAGATCGAGCGCGACTCCAGCTTCGGCGCCCAGTTCGCCGGCCGCATCGCGCCCATCACCGGCGTGAAAGGGCGTGCACCCTCCGATGCCCACCAGGTGCAGACCATCACGGGCGCGACGATCTCGTCGCGCGCCGTCATCCGCATCATCGACCACGCGATCGAGAAGTGGCAGCCGCTGCTCCTCGCCTACGCCAAACGAGGTGGCGCATGAGCACCACCGTCGCACCCCCGCGGCCGCTCTACGAGCCGCCCGCGCCCGCACCCGTCGCACCACCACCGGAGGAGTTCGTCCCCGGTGCGCCGCCGCCGGCGCCACTCTGGGCCGACACATGGCGCGGCATCGCGAAGGAAAATCCGGTGCTGGTGCAGATGCTCGGCATGTGCCCCACCATGGCGGTCACCAACGTGATGGCCAACGGCATCGCGATGGGAGTCGCCACGACGTTCGTGCTCGTCGGCTCGGGACTCTTCGTCTCGCTCTTCCGGAAGTACATCGCGCACGAGGTACGCATCACCTCGTACATCCTGATCATCGCGACCTTCGTCACTCTCGCCGACCTGCTCCTCGCGGCCTCGTTCCCCGAGATCAGCAAGGCGCTCGGCCCGTTCATCCCGCTCATCGTCGCCAACTGCCTGCTGCTCGGCCGCGCCGAGGCGTTCGCGGCCAAGGTGGGCCCGGTGCGCGCCGTGGCCGACGGCCTCGGCATGGGACTCGGCTTCACCCTTTCCCTCTCGGCGATGAGCGCCGTGCGCGAGCTGCTCGGCCGCGGCTCGCTGCTCGGCATCGACGTGATGGGGCCGCACTGGGAGCCGTGGGTGTTCATGGTGCTGCCGCCAGGCGGGTTCTTCACGCTCGGGCTGCTGCTCATGACCGTGGCGTGGGTGGCCGAGCTCCGCCGTCGCCGCCGGGAGGCCGTCGCATGAGCAACCTCGCCTGGATCTTCGTCTCCACGCTGGTGGTGAACAACTTCACCCTCGTGATGTTCCTCGGGCTGTGTTCGTTCTTCGGCGTCACCGCCAAGATCGGCACGGCGTGGCGGCTCGGGCTGGCCAACACCTTCGTGCTGATCATCACCGCGTTCAGCGCCTGGGTGCTCAACACCTTCGTGCTCGTGCGGACGCCGTACCTCCGCACCATCGCCTTCATCGTCGTCATCGCCAGCGCCGTGCAGATCGTGGAGATGGCGGTGAAGAAGTACTTCCCCGTCCTCTTCCGGCAGCTCGGCATCTACCTGCCGCTGATCACCACCAACTGCGCCATCCTCGGCCTCGCGCTCTTCCAGACGAGCCGCCACTACACGCTCACCGAGGGGCTGGTCTTCGCGCTGGGCGCGGGCTTCGGGCTCACGCTGGCGCTGTCGCTGCTCGCGTCCATCCGCGAGCGGATGGAGCTGGCCGACGTGCCGGTGGTGGCGCGTCGGATGGGACTCGTGCTCGTTGCGGCGAGCTGCCTCTCGCTCGCCTTCATGGGCTTTGCCGGGATGGGCAGCCAATGATCATCGACACCGTCGTCGCCATGGGCGCCATGGCCCTGCTGTTCGTGCTCTTCGGAGCGATCAAGTATCGCGGCTGCACGGGACATTGTGCCGGCTGTACCGGCGCCTGCGGGCGTCATGACGAGGAGGCCAGGGATGTCCGATAGCATGTGGTCGCGCCATCCGGATCGGCGCGAGTTCCTTACCCTCGGAGTGGGGATGTTCGTCGCCCTCTCCATGCCGCTCTCGCTGCGGCGGCGCACGCGATTCGTCCGCCGCACCGTTCCGCTCATGGGGACGATAGCCGAGCTGCAGGTGGCGCACGCCGACGAGCGCTTCGCTGAGGACGCCATAGATGAAGCGATCCGCGAGCTCCAACGCGTGGAGGGCCTCATGACACGCTTCCGCTCCGACAGCGACGTCGGCCGCGCGAACGCCGGCGCGGCGCGTGAGGGAGTGCGCGTGAGCGCGGAGACGGCTACCGTAGTCGCCGCCGCCTTGCGCGCCGCTTCGAAGAGCGATGGACGCTTCGACCCCGCGGTGGGCGCGGTGTCCGAGCTGTGGAACGTGCTCGAACGCCACGAGCCGCCGCCCGAGCCGAGCGTGCACCGCCTCGCCAATCGCGGTTTCTGGCGGAAGGTCGACGTCGACGCGGGCGCGAGCGGTGCGCGACTCCGCTACGAGGACCGCGACCTGCACCTCGACCTCGGCGCCATTGCCAAGGGATACGGCATCGATCGCGCGACGCAGGTGCTGCGCGACCGGGGGGTTCGTCATGCCATCGTGACCGTCGGCGGGGATCTCTACGCCATCGGCGGCGCACCCGACGGGGACGACTGGACCGTCGGCATCCGCGACCCGCACGACCTCGACGGCATCGCCGGCACGCTGCGACTCCGGGATCGCGCCGTCGCCACGTCGGGGGACTACGAGCGCTTCTTCAGGTATCGGGGAGTGCGCTACCACCACCTCATCGATCCAGCGACCGCCGCGCCGCGGCGGACACCCTTCCACAGCGCAACGGTGCTCGCAAGCCGCTGCATCGACGCGGACGCCGCGTCGACTGCCGTGTTCGGTCTGCCGAGCGCCGTCGCGCTACCCATTGCCCGCCGACTCGACGAACACGCCGAGGTGATTCCACTGACGTGAGGGACCGCGAGGGGCACCCCCTCGGGAGGCAGTCATGAGAAGCCAGAAGGTGTACTGTGGCGCATGCGAC
>DASTGQ010000277.1:0-10202 GCA_035718985.1 Gemmatimonadaceae bacterium | reverse complement strand
GTCGCGGCGCCGATGAGCTGCTGCAGCTCGTCTCCACCGCCGCCGCTGCGCATTGCCTCCTCGAGCTTGCGCTCCAGGCCGCGACGCTCATCGAGCAGCTGTTGGACGCGGCGTTCCACCTGGTCGTGCGGGGTCTTCAATGCCTCGGCGAGCTGGTGCAGCGTGCGCTCGCGCTCCTTCAGGTACGCGAAGGCCGCAGGTCCCGTGAGCGCCTCGATGCGCCGCACGCCGCTCGCCACGCCCCCTTCGCTCACGATCACCATCAGGCCGATCTCGGCGGTGTTGCGGACGTGCGTGCCGCCGCACAGCTCCATCGACTCGCCCGCGACATCCACCACGCGCACCACGTCGCCGTACTTCTCCCCGAACAGCGCCATCGCTCCCTTCGCGCGGGCGGCGGCGTACGGCATCTCGCTCCAGGTCACGGGAGCGGCGCGCCAGATCGCCTGGTTGACGAGCGCCTCCACCTCCTGCAGTCGCTCCGGATTCACCGGGCCATGGTGCGTGAAGTCGAAACGCAGGCGGGTCGGCGAGACGAGTGAACCGGCCTGGTGCACCGCCTCACCCAGTACGCGCCGCAAAGCGGCGTGCAGCAGGTGGGTCGCGGTGTGATTGCGCTCCGTATCGCGGCGCCGGTCGCTCGGCACCCGTGCCGTCACGGGACCGAAATGGAAATCGCCATGCAGCGTACCGATGGCGGCCGGACGACCGTCCACCTTGCGCACACCGTCGACGTCCACGCGCCATCCCTTGCCGATGATCTCGCCTTCGTCGGACACCTGCCCGCCCGACTCGGCGTAGAACGGCGACTCGCGCAGCAGGATCGCGATGCGGTTCCCCTCGAGGCGTCGGACGGCGGCGACCTGGGTGTCCACCTCGACACTGTCGTATCCGACGAAGCGCGCGTCACTCTCCTCGGCGGCGCTGCGCTCCCAGGTGCTCAGGTCGCCGAGCGTGTCGGCCTCCACGCCGAGCTTCCGCGACTTGCGCTCGTCCTTCGATCGTGTGCGCTGGCGACCGAGCGCCGCCTCGAAGCCGGGGATGTCCACGGTGTATCCGCGCTCGTGCGCCATCAGCTCCGTGAGGTCGATCGGGAAGCCGAAGGTGTCGTACAGCTTGAACGCATCCTCGCCGCTGATCGTGCCGCGCACCTCGCGGCCACCCTGCGTGGTATGGGCCGGCGCGAGCTGCTCGAACCGCGCGAGGCCACCCTCGATGGTGGCGAGGAACGCGAGCTCCTCCATCCGCGTCGTCTGCAACAGGTGCTCGGCGCGCTGGCGCAGCTCCGGATACGCGTCGCCCATCGTGTCGATCACCGCCTGGACAACGGCCACGAGCGTCGGCTCGCGCCGACCGAGGAGCCACGCATGACGCACGGCGCGGCGCAGGATACGGCGCAGCACGTAGCCACGTCCTTCGTTGCTCGGGAAGACGCCGTCGGCGAGGAGGAACGCCACGGCGCGCGCATGATCGGCGAGCACGCGGAAGGACGCCGGATCCACGGCGTTGGGAACGACGTCACTCCCGCCGCGGCCGCCGCGGATCTTCACTCCGGTGCGCAGCTCGTCGCTTTCGCGGCCCCAGTAGTCGAAGCCGACGACCTCCTCCACCTTCGCGATCAGCGGCGCGAAGACATCCGTGTGGAAATTGTTCGTGACCCCCTGCTTCACCGCGGCGATGCGCTCGAGTCCAGCGCCCGTATCGACTGATGGGCGCGGCAGCGGGACGAGCGTGCCGTCCGCCTGCCGGTCGAACTGCATGAACACCAGGTTCCAGATCTCGAGGAAGCGCCCCGCTTCGGCGCCTTCGACGAACGCCTCCTGCGAGAACTCCGCGCGATCGAGCTCGGTCCACTCTCCCGTGGCCCCTTCGGGGAACCGGAAGTCCTTTGCGACCTTCGCGAGGTCGACGTAGATCTCCGTGCACGGGCCGCACGGCCCCGTGTCGGCCATCTGCCAGAAGTTGTCCTTGTCACCGAGCCGGTAGATACGCTCCGGCGCCAGGCCGGCTACCTCCTGCCACAGCCCGAACGCTTCGTCGTCGCTGTAGTGCACCGTGGCACGCAGCAGCGACGGGTCGATCCCCAGCTCCTCCGTGACCAGCTCCCACGCAAAGCGGATCGCGTCGCGCTTGAAGTAGTCGCCGAACGAGAAGTTGCCCAGCATCTCGAAGAAGGTGTGGTGCCGGGCCGTATGACCCACCTGCTCGAGGTCGTTGTGCTTCCCGCCCGCGCGCACGCACTTCTGGGCCGTGGTGGCGCGGCGGTTTCCACCGGGCGCCTCCTCCATGCCGAGGAAAACCTTCTTGAACTGGACCATCCCCGCATTCACGAACAGCAGCGTCGGATCGTCGGCGGGCACGAGCGAGGAGCTCGGACGCACCGCGTGCTGCTGGCGGGCGAAATAGTCGAGGAATCGGCGGCGGATCTCGGAAGCGAGCATGCGAGGAATATAGGCCGCCGGGCGCACCCACAGGAGGCCGGAACGCGCTACTCCTCGGCCTCTTCCCCGCCTCGCAGAGCTTCCCCCACCGTGTCCATGGCGAGGCGGATGTCGTCGGCGTCGTAACCACGCCGCGCAAGGAAGGCATACAGGCGGCGCCGTCGAACCATCGGCTCGAGCTTGCGCAGCGACGCGAGTTTCTTGCGCGCGGCCTGCTCGACGATCTGCCGCTGGTCCACCTGCTCCTCCTCGAACACGGTGGCGATCGCCGCGTCGGAAACTTCCCGCGCCACGCCCTTGCGGGCGAGATCCTGCTGCACCCGGCGCCGCGACTGCTGCGCGCCCAGCACCTTGGCGCGGGTGAAGGACTCGGCGAAGGCCGAGTCATCGAGCAGCCCTTGTTCGGTCAGGCGCTCAATGGCCCGCGACACGAGCACGCGAGGTTCGCCCTTCCGTTCCAGCGACCGGGCGAGCTCGCGCGAGGCGCGGCCGCGGAAGGCGAGCATGTTCAGCGCCCGGTCGTAGGTCTTGAGGGCGGCGGCTTCGTGCGTGATGTGCTCCTCCATCCCTGCCACGCTGCCACCAACGACCAGCCGCAGGCGCTCGATGGCGTCCAGGGAGAGGGTTGCAAAGCTCTTCCCATCCACGAGCAGCTCGAACCGGCCCGGATGGCGGGGCGTGGGAGTGATGGCGGTGATGGTATTCATGGGTTTCCGAATTCCGTGAACGGGCTTCCTGCCCAGACGCAAAAAAGACCGAGGAGCGTCCCCTGGTGGCGGTGGGGATTCCGGGCCCCATCGATGCCAGAGAGCGACTCCTCGGCCCTTTTTTCGTGTCAGCGCCCGCCGAGGCGGGGCAGCAACTTTTCGCATGTCGAATGCCAACCCGGAGGCGGCATTCGAATGGTTTTCCTGCCTACTCGGCGTCCTCGGTCCCGTCCGGCACGCCGGGCTGGTCCGCGTTGATGCCGAGCACACCCTTCACCTTCTCCTCGATCTCGGCCATCATCGCCGGGTTGTCCTTCAGGTACATCTTCGCGTTCTCGCGGCCCTGGCCGATCTTCTGGCCATTGTAGCTGTACCAGGCACCCGACTTCTCGATGATGTTCGCCTCGGAGCCGATGTCCACGAGCAGCGAGGTGTGGCTGATCCCTTCCGCGTACATGATGTCGAACTCGGCCTGCTTGAACGGCGGCGCCACCTTGTTCTTGACCACCTTCACGCGGACGTGCGAGCCGACCACGTCCTCCTTGTCCTTCACCGGCCCGATCCGGCGGATGTCGAGGCGCAGCGACGCGTAGAACTTGAGCGCCTTGCCGCCCGTCGTCGTCTCCGGATTGCCGAACATGACGCCGATCTTCTCACGGAGCTGGTTGATGAAGATCACGATCGTCTTGGAGCGGGCGATGGCACCGGTCAGCTTGCGCAGCGCCTGGCTCATGAGCCGCGCCTGCAGGCCGACGTGGCTGTCGCCCATGTCCCCCTCGATTTCCGCCTTCGGCACGAGCGCCGCCACGGAATCCACGACCACGATGTCCACGGCACCCGAGCGCACGAGGATCTCGCAGATCTCCAGCGCCTGCTCACCCGTATCGGGCTGCGAGATGAGCAGCGACTCCACGTCCACGCCCAGCTTGCGCGCGTACTCCGTGTCCAGCGCGTGCTCGGCATCGATGAAGGCGGCGACGCCGCCCATCTTCTGCGCGTTGGCCACGACGTGCAGACACAGCGTGGTCTTGCCGCTCGATTCCGGACCGTAGATCTCCGTCACGCGACCACGCGGGATCCCACCGACGCCGATGGCGGCGTCCAGGTTGATCGCGCCCGTGGGCACCGCCTCGACGCGAACCTTCTCCTTCGCGTCCATGCGCATGATCGAACCCTTTCCGCAGCTCTTCTCGATCTGCGCGATGGCGAGGTTCAGCGCCTTCTTCTTGTCGTCTGCAACCGTGGACACAGCCATTCTCTGCACATCCTCTCGTTTGTCGTGGATTCCTCTGGCCACGCGGACATAAGCGTACCGGAAAAGCAGGCGACCCGATACCCGAATAAAATACGAACACCGGACCCCGAAATCAAGCCGAAAGGTGCAGCGGAAAAGCGTTCTCCACGTGCCGGATCCGGACCCTCGGGCCGGCCACCAGTACCCCGATCACGTCGAATCGGTACGCCTCCGGCGAGCGCCCGTGTCGGTCGATCCAGACCCGGGCTGACCGACCTAACTCCCGCTGCTTCTTCCAGTTGACCGCCTCCACCGGACCGCCGAACCGATCACCCCGCCGAGCTTTCACCTCCACGAAGGCCACGACGCCCTCCCTTTCCGCCACGAGGTCGATGTCCCGGTGGCCATTCCGGAAGCGGCGCTGCACGATTCGCCAGCCCTGACGCCGGAGCCACCGCTCCGCGATCCGTTCTCCCAGTTCGCCGAATGCCTGCGTGGTCGCTGACATGCGGCCAGGATACACGAGCGCCGGCGGTGACCATCACCGCCGGCGCTCGCACGTCATCTGATTCCCGCTGGTCGCTGGCTACTCTACCAGCATCTCCGTGAGCAGCCCGGCTGACGTCTGCTGCTCAGTCCTCACGACCCGCTGGGGTACCTTCGCCACCCAGTAGCGCTTCTCGAGGGTGCCGGCCCGCAGCACGACCACCCAGCAGTCGACCGGCTGCGCCCCCAAGGGGATCTGCTCCTCACGCTCCACGTCGATCGTGGCGGGAACGGCGCGCGGGGCGCCGGACTCGATGCTCACCACCGACGCGGCGGTGTGGTAGCCCGCACCGAGCGGCAGGAGCTCGAGCACTCCGTCCACCATCCCGGTGGTGATCAGCGCTCCCGGCGGCAACCCCGCGGCGAACGAGCCTCGGCCCTGATAATCCTGCAGCGCCGCGAACATCGAGTCTGCCGTGAACGAAACCGCGAGCTGTGCGAGGCCGTTTGTCGCGGTCCACCGCATCGGCGTCAGGTCGGGACGATGCAGATGCAGTGAGTCCGACGTCGCTATGGCCGTTCCCGCTCGTGTCTCGGCGATCAGCCAGTCGGCGACCCCTGCGAGGGTCGACTCCGCGATCGTTACCGTGCGGGTGCCGAGCGGTACGAGCGACGTGTCCCGGTGAAGGAGGAGCTGGAAGACGGACGTGCCCGGTCGGAGGAGCAAACCGTTCGGCCGCGCGAAGTAGCCCGCCGAATCGAGGGCGGCTGCCGGAGCTGCTGCGCGATTGTCCGGCGCCGGTTCCGGAATCGGAGCGGGCGGACCGGGGCGCCAGTGGCCGCCCGGAATGAACGGCGAATGCTCCACCGTGTCGGGGCGCACCGCGGCGCGGCGCGCCGGCGCGGGACGCTGCGCCGCAGCGACTGCCGGCGCGACGACAAGCACGACGAGTCCCAGGCGCGAGCGCATGGGGATCATTCGCGCGGGCCGCAGATGCGGTCGAGATCCTCGAGGCCGACTCGCACCTCGCGTCCCTTCGGCCCACTCTTGGGATCGAGGATGCCTGCGTCGGCGAGCTGGTCGATCACGCGCGCCGCGCGGCCGTAGCCGATGCCGAGCCGGCGCTGAAGGAGCGAGGTGGAGCCCGACTGATTCTGGATGCACAGCTCGGCGGCCTCGCGAAACAGCGGGTCCCGCGCTCCGTCGGAACCACCGCTGTCCCCGTCGTTGCCGCCTTCCAGCGCAGCGCGTGCTTCTGCCTCGCGCGTGCGCACGGTTTCCAGGATGTCCGGCTCGTCCGGAGTCATCTCCGCTTCGTACACCAGGCCGTTCGCCGCGAGCTCGGCGCGACGCCGATCGCGCTGCGCCTCGTACCATCCCATCAGCTTCTCCGTCTCCTCGCTGGAGAGGTACGCTCCCTGGAGCCGGCTCGCCTCGCTCTTGCCCGGCGGGATGAACAGCATGTCACCGTTGCCGAGCAGCATCTCCGCGCCCGCGCCGTCGATGATCGTGCGGCTGTCCACCTGGCTGGCGACGCGGAACGCGATGCGCGAGGGGAAGTTCGCCTTGATGAGACCCGTAATGACGTTCACGCTCGGACGCTGCGTCGCGAGAATGAGGTGGATGCCGATGGCGCGCGCCTTCTGCGCGAGCATGGCGATGGGCGTCTCCACCTCGCCCTGGACGGTCATCATGAGATCCGCCATCTCGTCGATCACGACGACGATGTAGGGCAGGATGCCGCCCTTGTAGACGTCGTCCTCGAAGGCGACGCTGCGGTCCCGCGGCTTCTTGAGCGGCGTGCCCTTCTGCGCGCGCTGGTTGAAGTCCTGGAGGTTGCGGCAGCCGTTGGCGGCGAGCAGCTCGTAGCGCTCCTGCATCTCCATCACCGCCCACTTGAGGACGGCAGCCGCGTCGCGGTTGTCGGTGATCACCTTGTGCCGCAGGTGCGGCAGGGTGTTGTACACCGACAGCTCCACCATCTTCGGGTCCACCATCAGGAAGCGCAGGGTCTTCGGCGTGTGCCGGTAGACGAGGCTCGTGATGATGGTGTTCACGCACACCGACTTGCCCGATCCGGTAGCACCGGCGATGAGCAGGTGCGGCATTTTCGCGAGGTCGGCGATGACCGGCTTGCCCTCGAGGTCCTTGCCAAGCGCGATGGGCAGGGCGGCGCGCGCGCTGCGGAACTCGTTGTTCTCGATCAGCTCGCGGAAGCCGACCATCTCGGGCGTCGGATTCGGAACCTCCACGCCCACGGCACCGCGGCCGGGAATGGGCGCCACGATGCGGATGGAGGGCGCGCGCATGGCGAGGGCGAGGTCGTTGGACAGCGTCGCGAACTGGCGCACCTTCACGCCGGGTGCCGGCTCGACCTCGAACTGCGTGACGACGGGGCCCGTCGTGCGGCCCACCAGCTCGCCGTCCACCTTGAAGGTGTGCAGTGCATCCATGAGCTTCGCACCCATGGCGTCGAGCTCGCGGCGGCCCGCGTCCGTATTGCGCACGGGCGGCGGGTTGAGCAGCTCGGGCGGTGGCAGCTCCTCGCTCGACGCTTCCGGCTTGGCGGTGGCGTCGATGGCGGCGGCAATCTGCTCGTCGCGTCCCTTCTTCGACTCGTCCTTCTTCTTGCCGCGACGCTTTGCCGCTTCCTCGATCGCCGCATTCTCCTTGGCGTCGGCGTCAGCGGAGTTGGGCGCCTGCATCGCCTGGAGGGGGTCGATGGCCTCGAACTCCTCGGGCGGCGGCTCGAGGGCCAGGGCGAGCTCCGCGGCGGTCTCCTTCCTGCGCCTGCGTTTCGGGGGCGAGTACGGTTCCTCTTCGATCAAGCCCGCGGCGACTACCGGCGCCGGGCGCGTCGCGCTGCCGACGATCATGCGTACCGGATTCCAGCGAAGCGTGGCCGCGGCGAGCGCGCTTACCGCCAGTGCGATCACCACCCACGCACCGAAGGCTCCGAAGAACGCGCGCCAGTAGAAGGCGATGAAGCCACCCCAGATGCCGGCGCTGTACGACGTCTCGCCAAGCGGGGCGTTGAGCGCGAGGCCGATCGCGATCGGGAGGATGGCCACGACCCCCGCCAGGAAGATCATCCACGAGCGGTCCGTCTCGCTCTCCAGTCGTCCGAAGAGCCGCAGCGCATGCACGGCGGGCACGGCGGGCAGCAGCGCTGCCGCCGGCCAGCCCAGGAACGCGACCACGGGACGCGCCAGCCAGTAGCCGAGCCAGCCCACGTTGTCGCGGACACTCACGCCGGCGTGCAGGTCGTGGAGCCCGAGCGATACGAGAGCGGCGGCGAGAAAGACCGCGAACAGCAGGAGCGCGATGCCGATGAGCTCGCGCTTGAGGCCGGAACTACCCACGAATTACCGCTCGCGTTCGGGCCCCAGCTTGGTGATCTGACGGTCCTGGTAGATCGGGATGACCGGGAACGAGTCCACAGCCGCGCACGCCGCCAGGTCTGCCTCGAATCCCGCGGCGGCCAGGGCCCGGCCATGCGCCGCGGTCTCGAAGAGCCGCATCAGGTTGTCGCCGTACTTACGGTCCAGCAGCGAGGCCGCCAACGCGGCGTCGTTCAGCTCGACGCCGCTCAGCCGGCGCGTCACGTTCTGCACGTATCGGCCGGCGCAGGCCGCATCCTCGAGCGCAAACTGCCGCTCCTGACCGGCGCAGATGATGGAGATGTCGGCGCCCCCGCGGAGCGCGGCGCGCAGCATGGAGCTGACGCCGGTGAGATTGACGTACGATGCCACCACGACGTCACGGGCCCCCTGCACCGCCAGCAGCGCCCGCGTACCGTTGGTGGTGGCGAGCAGGACCGTCTTGCCATCCACCGACGCGGCGGTGTGCTCGAGCGGCGAATTGCCGAGATCGAACCCCTCCATGCGCAGCATCTTCCGCTCGCCAGCGAGGAGGAAGGCGCCTCGCTCCAGCTGCTTGGACCGCGTGACGGCATCCTCGGAGCTCTCGAACGGGATCACGGCCCGCGCGCCGCTGGACAGCGCCGTCGCGATGGTCGTCGACGCGCGAAGCACGTCGATCACCGCCACTACGCGCCCCTGCATGTCCTGTGGCGTCAGCTGCTGCACCCCGAAGTGCACGTCCAGTCGCACTAGCCCGGCTCCTTCATGAGCTCCGGCTCACGCTCGAGGAACTTGGTGTCGAAGTCGCCGCTCTGGAACCGCGGATTCTGCATCACGCGGGCGAGGAACGGGATCGTCGTCGTCGGACCCTCGATGATGAACGTCTCGAGGGCAAGGCGCATCTTGGCGAGCGCCTCCTCGCGGTCGCGGCCCTGGCAGATCACCTTGGCGATCATCGAGTCGTAATACGGCGGCACGCTGTAGCCGGCATACACGTGCGAGTCGATGCGCACGCCATTGCCCCCGGGCGGATGGTACGTCACGATCTTTCCCGGGGAGGGCTGGAAGTTCCGGTGGGGATCTTCCGCGTTGACCCGGCACTCGATGACGTGGCCGCGCAGCGGGGGCAGCGCCAGGACCGACAGTCGGTCCCCCGAAGCGACCCGGATCTGCTCCTTCACGAGGTCCACGCCGGTGAGCATCTCCGTCACGGGATGCTCCACCTGGATGCGGGTGTTCATCTCCATGAAGTAGTACGACCCGTCCTCGTCGAGGAGCATCTCGATCGTCCCTGCGCCCACGTATTCGATCGCCTTGGCGCCGGCCACCGCGGCGTCGCCCATCTTCTGCCGCAGCTCGGGCGTCATCGCGGGGCTGGGCGCCTCCTCGATCAGCTTCTGGTGCCGCCGCTGCACCGAGCAGTCGCGCTCGCCCAGGTGGATGACGTTGCCGTACTTGTCACCCATGATCTGGAACTCGATGTGCCGCGGGCGCATCAGGTACTTCTCGACGTAGACGTCGCCGTTGCCGAACGCCGAGAGGGCCTCGCTGCGCGCGAGCTGGAAGGAGCGCGCGAAGTCGTCCGGATCCTTGGCGACGCGCATTCCCTTGCCGCCGCCGCCGGCCGCCGCCTTGATGATCACGGGGAAGCCGATCTTCCTCGCGAACTCCAGCGCCTCGTCCACGTCCTCCACGGGGCCCGGCGTGCCGGGCACCACGGGTACGCCGACCTCGATCATCGCCTTGCGCGCGGCGGCCTTGTCGCCCATGACGCGGATCTGGTCCGCGGTTGGTCCGATGAACGTGAGGTTGCTCGCCGTCACGGTCTCGGCGAACTCCGCGTTCTCGGCGAGGAATCCGTAGCCCGGGTGGATGGCGTCGGCGCCGGTGATCTCGGCTGCGGCGATGATCCGCGGGATCTTGAGGTACGAGTCGCGTGCCGGCGCGGGCCCGATGCAGACATCGTCGTCG
>DASTGQ010000276.1:0-5171 GCA_035718985.1 Gemmatimonadaceae bacterium | reverse complement strand
GACGCCATCGTGCGCCATGGTCCGCTCTCCGAGAATTCTCTCCTGGCGGTGGGGGCGCGTCGCGGTCGAGGACGTTCCGGGCACCCTTCGCGACGCAACGCTCTTTCCTGGCGGCGCGCACGATTGGGACTGGCGCCAGAGTCATACCGGTCACCGCAGCGGGGTTCAGCCGAGCGCGGTAGCCGAGCTCGTCGAACGGGGAGCGCGGATCATCGTCCTGGCTACCGGAGTCCTTGGTCGCCTGCGCGTCGCGCCGGAGACGGTGGCGCTTCTCGAGCGCGAAGGGGTTGTCCTGCACGTGCTGCGCACCCCGGCTGCCGTGGGTCGCTACAATGCGCTCGCCACCACGGGCGAGCCGGTGGGCGCGCTCATTCACTCCACCTGTTGATGTCATGGCGGCCCTTCGCCGATGTCCCGTGACGGAGATGCCGCCCCGGCGACGGTGGGTCCGCGTTCGCCGGACAGACGATGGTGCCGCGCGACGGTACCCATTGAGTAGCCGGCTCGGCGCGTGACGTGACGCCGGGCGGCCGGGCACGCGGTCACGCCCGTCGCGTTTCGCGGGAGAGGGGGAAATGACGGTGCTGGCCGAGGAAAGGCACGCGACGTACGCACCAATCGCCAAGCAGCGCACGGGGTGGACGGTGCAACCCAACCTCGCCGACTACGCCGCCGCGCGCGCCGCCTTCTCGTGGGACGACGTGCGGCGGCGGGAGCTCGATGGGCTCCCGGGCGGGCTCGGCCTGAACATCGCGCACGAAGCTGTCGACCGGCACGCCGCCGGGCCGCGAGCCGGGCACCTGGCGCTGCGTTGGCTCGGCAAGCACGGGCAGCGCCACGACTACACGTATGCCGAGCTGGGCGCGCTCACCAGCCGATTCGCCAACGTGCTCGCAGGGCTGGGCGTCGTGAAAGGCGACACGGTCTTCGCATTGACCGGCCGCATCCCCGAGCTGTACGTGGCGGCCCTCGGCGCGCTCAAGCACCGCGCCGTGTTCTGCCCCCTCTTCTCCGCGTTCGGCCCGGAGCCCATCGAGGCGCGGCTCACCCTGGGTGGCGCCCGGGTGCTCGTGACTACCGCGGCGCTGTACGAGCGCAAGGTAGCGCCGCTGCGGCCGCGCCTCGCGCGGCTCGAGCACGTGCTGCTCGTGGGCGACGATGAGGCACTGCCGACGCGCGTGCCCGGAACGCTCGACCTGCGCGAGTGCCTCGCCAAGGCGAGTGACCACTACGCCATCGGACCCACCGCGCCGGAGGACATGGCGCTGCTCCACTTCACGAGCGGCACGACGGGAAAGCCCAAGGGCGCGGTGCATGTGCACGAGGCAGTGGTCGCGCACCACGTGACCGGCCAGCTCGTGCTCGACCTGCATCCGGATGATGTGTTCTGGTGCACCGCGGACCCGGGATGGGTGACCGGAACGTCGTACGGCATCGTTGCGCCGCTCACCAACGGCGTCACGATGCTCGTCGACGAGGCGGACTTCGACGCCGAGCGCTGGTACGGAGTCCTTCGTGACGAGCGCGTCACCATCTGGTACACCGCGCCGACCGCGGTGCGCATGATGATGAAGGTCGGTGCCGACGTCGCGCGCCGTTACGCACACCCTGACCTGCGCTTCATCGCCAGCGTCGGCGAGCCGCTCAACCCGGAGGCGGTGGTCTGGGGTGTGGAGGCGTTCGGGCTCCCGATCCACGACAACTGGTGGCAGACGGAGACCGGCGGGATCATGATCGCCAACTACCGCTCCATGGAGGTGCGCCCCGGTTCGATGGGCCGGCCGCTGCCGGGCGTGGACGCGGGCATCGTCAGGCGTGAGGAGGATGGGCACGTCGTGGAGACCACGGCGCCGGACACGCAGGGGGAGCTCGCGCTGCGCCCCGGGTGGCCGTCGATGTTCCGCGGCTACCTGCACGACGACGAGCGCTACAGGAAGTGCTTTGCCGACGGGTGGTACCTCACCGGCGATCTCGCGCGGCGCGACGCCGACGGATACTTCTGGTTCGTCGGCCGCGCCGACGACGTGATCAAGTCATCCGGTCACCTCATCGGGCCGTTCGAGGTGGAGAGCGCTCTGCTTGAGCATGCGGCAGTCGCCGAGGCGGCGGTCATCGGCAAGCCCGATCCGGTGATCGGCGAGACGGTGAAGGCGTTCGTGGCGCTCAAGCCGGGCCACACCGCCGACGAGGCGTTGCGTCTCGAGCTGCTCGGCTTCGCACGCATGCGACTCGGGGCCGCCGTCGCGCCGAAGGAGATCGCGTTCATCGACGCCGTACCGAAGACGCGGAGCGGAAAGATCATGCGCCGCCTGCTCAAGGCGCGCGAGCTCGGTCTTCCCGAGGGCGACACTTCCACGCTCGAGGGCGCGTCCGCATGAGTGGCGACACGCAGCAACGCGCCGACGGCGCCGACCGCGTGCGAGACGTCGCGCTTCTGCGCGCGATGCTCCGCGTCCGCCGGTTCGAGGAACGCTGCGCCGAACTGTACCAGCAGGAGAAGATCCGCGGCTTCCTCCACCTCTACATTGGTGAAGAGGCGGTCGCGGCGGGCGTGCTGCAGGCGCTCGGCGCGGAGGACGCGGTCGTAGCGACGTATCGGGAGCACGGTCACGCGCTGCTCCGCGGCGTCTCGGCGCGCGCCATCATGGCCGAGATGTACGGCAAGCAGGAGGGGTGCAGCCGCGGCCGCGGCGGCTCCATGCACCTGTTCGACGTCGCGACCCGCTTTTACGGTGGCAACGCCATCGTCGGCGGTGGGCTCCCCATCGCTGCCGGCCTCGCACTCGCCGACGCGTTGCAGCGCCGGCCGCGCGTGACCGCCTGCTTCTTCGGCGACGGGGCCGTGGCCGAGGGAGAGTTCCACGAGACGCTCAACCTCGCGGCGCTCTGGCGGCTCCCAGTGCTCTTCTGCTGCGAGAACAACCTCTACGCGATGGGCACGGCGCTCGCCCGCGCGCAGGCACAGACGAACCTCGCGATCAAGGCCGCAGCGTACGGCATGCCGGCGTGGACGGTGGACGGAATGGACGTAATCGCCGTCGCCGACGCGGCCACGAGGGCGGTCGCCGCGGTGCGCGCCGGTGCCGGGCCGTTCTTCCTCGAGCTCCGCACCTACCGCTTCCGCCCACACTCGATGTTCGACCCCGAGCTGTACCGCGCGAAGGCCGAGGTGGAGGAGTGGAAGCAGCGCGACCCGATCGCCGCGCTGACCGCCCGCCTGCGCGGCGCAGGGCTCGTCGACGACGCCGCGCTCGCTGCGATCGAGCGCGACGCGCAGGCGGAGATCGACGATGCGGTGGCGTTCGCCGAGGCCGGAAGCTGGGAGCCTGTCGCCGAGCTCACGCGCTTCGTCTACAGCGGGCCGGCCAGCGCAGGGGCGCACACATGACCAGCTCCGCCAGTCTGTCCGCGCCCACTACGTCCGCCGCGCCCGCCGCACCGCTTGGGCCGTTGTCGTCCGCGCCGCTCGCACCGCCATCGGCGGGCGCCGCTCCGCCCGGCGTCGTGCGCACGACCTACCGCAACGCGATCCGCGAGGCGATCCGCGCCGCCATGCTCGCCGACGAGCGCGTGTTCCTCATGGGCGAAGACGTCGGGCGCTACGGCGGCTGCTATGCCGTGAGCAAGGGGCTGCTCGAGGAGTTCGGGCCGGAGCGCATCCGGGACACGCCGCTCTCGGAGTCCGCCTTCGTCGGCGCGGGGATCGGCGCCGCGCTCGGCGGGATGCGGCCGATCGTCGAGGTCATGACGTGCAACTTCAGCCTCCTCGCGCTCGACCAGATCATGAACAACGCTGCGGCATTGCTCCACATGTCGGGCGGCCAATGCAACGTTCCACTGGTGATCCGCATGGCGACGGGTGCCGGCCGACAGGTGGCCGCGCAGCACTCGCACAGCCTGGAAGGGTGGTACGCGCACATCCCGGGAATCAGGATCCTGGCGCCTGCAACGATCGAGGATGCGCGCGGCATGCTTGGCACGGCACTCCGCGACTCCGACCCCGTGCTCATCTTCGAACACGCCACGCTCTACAGCCTCGAGGGCGACCTCGCCGCCGACGCCGGCGAGGTGCCGATCGACCGCGCGGCGGTGCGACGCCCGGGCTCGCGGGTGAGCCTGATCACCTACGGCGGGACGCTGCGCAAGACGCTGCAGGCGGCCGAGCAGCTCGCGACGTCGGGCATCGATGCCGAAGTCATCGACCTCAGAACGCTTCGCCCACTCGACACGCCGACGATCCTCGAATCCGTGCGGAAGACGCATCGCGCGGTGATCGTCGACGAAGGCTGGCGCAGCGGCAGCCTCTCCGCCGAGATCAGCGCGCGCATCACGGAGGGCGTGTTCTACGAGCTCGATGCTCCCGTGGCGCGCGTCTGCAGCGCGGAGGTACCGATGCCGTACCCGCGGCACCTGGAGGAGGCCGCGCTGCCGCAGGCGGAAGCCATCGTCGCCGCGGCGCGCGCGACCATCGGCGCCGATGGGTGAGTTCCGCATGCCGTCGCTCGGTGCCGACATGGAGTTCGGCACGCTCGTCGGGTGGCGGGTGAGGCCGGGCGACGTCGTGAAGCGTGGCGACGTCGTCGCCGAGGTCGAGACGGAGAAGGGCAACGTCGAGGTCGAGATCTTCGAGGGCGGCACCATCGAGGAGATCGCCGTGCACGAGGGCACGAAGGTGCCCGTGGGCACCGTGCTCGCCCGCGTTCGTGGCGACGGTGCGGTGCCGTCGCCGGTCGTCAGTGCGGCTGTACCGCTGCCACCCACGGCCGCCGTGCCGCCGCCCCCCGCGCCCGCTGCCGCACGCGTACCTACTGTGGCCGCAGCCGTGCGTGCGTCGCCAGCGGCGCGGGCGCTCGCCAGCCGGCTGGGCGTGCAGCTCGCGACGGTAGCGGGAACGGGTCCGGGCGGCGCCGTCACGCTGGCAGACATCGAGCGGGCGCAGCGCGACAACGCGTCCGTGCCGAGCGTCGCGCCCGCGCCGCAGTCGCATCGTGTTTCACCCCTCGCGCAGCGAATGGCCGCCGATCTCGGCGTGGACGTCGCGACCCTGCTCGGCAGCGGCGAGGGCGGCGTGGTGACGAAGGCGGACGTGGAGCGCGCGGCCGCAGCGCGCCGGGGCGTCGTCGCTCCCGCGGCTCCGGCTCCCGCTCCCGCACCGCCGCCGGCGGCTGCCC
>DASTGQ010000275.1:0-3059 GCA_035718985.1 Gemmatimonadaceae bacterium | reverse complement strand
AGCGCACGGGCCAGGGCGATTACGGCGAGCGGCCGACCAGCAGCTACCACATCTACTTCTGGACCATCGGAGCCGGCCGCTCGCCGCTCGACGTTGCCGAACAGTTCGCGCACGCCGACACGCTGCGCGCGTTGCTCGACGTCGCGTCACCGGTGCAACGCCTGCTTTTCGCCTGCCGGCGCGGCGACGAGGAAGAAGCGCGCCGGCTGGTGAGCCGGAATCCGCGGCTCGTGGAGTCCATGTCTCCGGTGCAGCATCGCGTGCTCGCCGACGCGGTGTGGACCGGAGACGTGCGTGCGGTGTCGCTCATGCTGTCACTCGGGTTCGATCCGCGGGTGCCGGGCCACGATGCCGGCACCGCACTGCACCTCGCGGCGTGGGACGGTGCGGTGGAGATGGTGCAGGCACTGCTCAGCGACTCGCGCTCGCGCGAGCTGCTCGCCGTTCGCGACGCGCATCATGGCGGCACGCCGCTCGACTGGTGCGACTACGGCGCTCGGCACAACGCAGGGCACGGCGACCATGCCGAGGTCGCTCGGTTGCTGCGCGAGGCGGAGGCGTCCTGACGCGCCAACGACGTCGCGCCCGACGTCCTTGCGGACCACGTATACAAGGGTCGTCAGGGATGACCCCATGCTCGCCGCGCTCCTCTCTCGCGTCGATGTCGATTTCCGGGCGCCCCGATCGTCGCACCTGGTGAGAGGCAACAGGAATCCGAACTCCTCGGGTATCCGGATGCCGAACGACCATCGGAGAGCCGCCCATGCCGACCCCCAACACACGCACCGCCAACCGCCTCCTCTGGACGGCCCAGGTCCTCGTCGCCCTCATCTTCCTCTTCGCCGGCTCGATGAAGTTCATCATGTCCGCCGCGCAGATGCAGCAGGGGCCGATTGTTCTCCCGATGTGGTTCCTGCACTTCATCGGCGCCTGCGAGTGCCTCGGCGCGCTAGGCCTGATCCTGCCGGCGGTCACACGCATCCGGCCAGGGCTCGTGCCGCTCGCTGCCGTGGGGCTCACCATCATCATGATCGGCGCGACGGTGGTGACGATCATGTCGATGAGCGTCGTGGCCGCCATCTTCCCCGCCGTCGTCGGCCTCGTCGCGGCGTGGATCGCGTACGGCCGCACACGCATCGCGCCGCTGTCCGCTGCCGCACCTCGCCGTCTGCAGCGCGCGGCCTGATATTCACCGCACCCGACACAGGACCGACCAATGCGCTACATGATGTTCATCAAGCACACCGAGGACTACCGCGGCAAGGAGATACCGGCCGGCCTCATCGAGGCGATGGGCGAGTTCATCGGCGAATATGCGAGGCAGGGGAAGTTCATCGACGGCGCGGGGCTGAAGTCCAGCCACAAGGGGAAGAAGGTCCAGCTCCGCGGCGGAAAGCTGAACGTGGTGGACGGGCCGTTCACGGAGACGAAGGAGCTGGTGGGCGGCTACTCGATCATGGAGTGCGAGTCCGACGCGGAAGCGCTCGACATCTCGCGGAAGTTCATGGCGCTGCACCAGAAGCACTGGCCCGAGTTCGAGGGTGAGTGCGAGCTGCGGCCCATCGAAACCGGAGCGCCAGGCTCCGAGTGAAGCTGGGTGCACGGGCCGCGGACCTCGCCGTCCCATCGGACACTCACGAACTCAACTGATCAAATGCGAAAGCTCAAGCTCATCGAACACATCTCACTCGACGGCGTGATCCAGTCTTCAGGCGAGGACGGCTTCCCGTACCCTGACTGGACCGCCGCCTATCGCACGCCCGCAGGCCGGGACATGGTCCTTGCCGCGCATGGCGAGCGCTTTGACCTGCTGCTCGGCCGTCGTACCTACGACATGTGGTCAGGCTTCTGGCCGAAACAGCCGAGCGGCCCGATGGCGGACCGGCTCAATGCGGCAAGGAAGTACGTCGTGACCCACCGTCCGGAGAGCCTCGCATGGGGACCGTTCGAGGGCGTCGGGCCTGACCTCGTCAAGGATGTCCGTCGCATCAAGGCGCAGGATGGCCCCGACCTCGTGCTTTCCGGCAGCTCCACGCTGACCTCGACGCTGCTCGAGCATGGCCTTGCCGAGGAAGCCGTGCTTCTCGTCTATCCGGCGCTGCTCGGCACGGGAAAGCGCCTCTTTGCGCAAGGGACTCCGGCACAAGGCTTCGAGCTCGCCAGCACGGCGACGACGCCGAGCGGGATCCTCATGAATTCGTACAGGGTCGTGGGAGCGTTGAAGGGGGCATAGGGCGGCCGTGCGTTGCGACACGCGTGGGCGGCGCTACTATCTCCCGAGGAGGTCATGACATGCGCACGCTCACGCTCATGATGCTGCTGGCGGTCTTCGCCGTTAAGGCGTCGGCGCAGGGACAGGGCTTCGGGGTCTGCAAGCCGGTGGCGCAACGCACGACGGAGGTCGGCTGCTGGATCCTCGTCGACCAGCCAGTGGGACGCGCGACCGGCGCGGCGCTGTACTGGCATCTCGACCGTTATGGGGACAGCGCGCAGGCGCTCCGGGTGAGCGGCGCGCACGACGTCGTCATCCACGCGCTGGGCGGAACGTGGCTGATGAGCATCGACTCCTCTGTCAGACGCCGCGCGCGTGCGGGTAGCCACGTCGCCGACATCGGACCGCTGCGCGTTTCGGCGGGTCGCGAGTACGCCGCGACCTTCATGGAGGCGATCACGACACCCGGGATGACGTCAGCGGTGCATCGTCATTCGGGTCCCGAGGCGTGGTACACGGTGGCCGGCGAGACCTGCCTCGAGACGCCGGACGGAAAGGTCATCGGTCGAGCGCGACGACCGGCCATCGTTCCGCAGGGGCTGCCGATGTTCCTCACGGCGATCGGCACACACCAGCGCCGCGCGATCACGCTCATCCTGCACGAAGCCGACAAGCCACCCACCACGATGGAGACGCAGTGGAAGCCGAAGGGGCTGTGCCGCTAGGCAGTGCATCGTGTGTCCACCCTCGAGAACGAACAGATCGACGCCACTCACCTTTTCGCGACCGCAGCCACGAGCTTCGCTCGGCCGACAGCAGTGAGCACGCGATGACCGCCGGTCTCCTC
>DASTGQ010000274.1:0-2792 GCA_035718985.1 Gemmatimonadaceae bacterium | reverse complement strand
GCGCCCGACCAGCTCATCACCGGCACGGTGGACGCCGTCGCCGCCGAACTGGCCAGCGAGGGGAACGAGATCGTCCGCATCCCGGTGCACGACGACGCGAAGTGGATCGAGAAGCTCCGGCGCGCTCGCGTCGGGCTGGTCTTCAACCTCTGCGAGTCCATCGACGGCGTGGCAGCGATGGAACCGCCCGTCATCTCCGTGCTCGAGCTGCTCGGCATCCCCTACAGCGGGAGCTCGAGCTGGACGACGTCGCTCTGCCTGCGGAAGCACGTCGTGAACGGCGCGCTCGAACGGGCCGGGCTGCCGGTGCCGAAGTTCGCCGTCGTCCGCCGTGGCGGCGACGTGCCCTCGGTCGGGTTCCCTGCCATCTGCAAGCCCGCTGCGGAGGACGCCTCCATCGGCGTAGAGCAGCGTTCGGTGGTGCGCACCACGCGCCAGCTCACCGAGCGCGTGAGCGCCATGCTCGAGCGGTGGGACGAGGTGCTCGTCCAGCGGTACATCGAAGGACGCGAGATCAATGTCGGCATCCTCGGCGACGCCGTGCTCCCGATCGCGGAGATCGATTTCGGTCGGATGCCCAAGGGGATGTGGCGCATCGTCACCTACCGTTCAAAGTGGGAGACCGGTTCCGACGAGGACGTCGGCTCGGCACCGCGCTGCCCTGCGCGCCTGCCCGCCGCCGTCGCCACCCAGGCGCGCAAGGTCGCCGTTGCGGCGTGGCGGCTGGTCGGTGGCTCCGGGTACGGCCGCGTGGACATGCGCATCGACGAGCGCGGTCGCCCGTGGATCCTCGAGGTGAACTCGAATCCCGACATCGCCCCCGATGCCGGCCTCGCGCGCATGTCGAGGGTGGCCGGCATCGAGTACGGTGCGCTCGTTCGCCGCGTCTGCGAGCTCGGGCTGCAGCGTCGGCGCGAGGAGGCCGACACGGCGCAGCGCTGGGCCATGGCGCAGCGACTCTCCGGCATCACGGCGACCGAGCTCGCCGAGCTGGACCTCTTCGCCGGCGAGGCATAGCTCCGATGCGCCTCGGTCCTCTCCATCGCCGCGACCGCCCTCGCCTGGCCGAGCTGCTCGCGGCAACGGGAGCGTTCAACGCGGACGAGGTCCAGGTCGCGCTCTCGCTGTTCGACGTCTCGCTCACCGAGGCAGAGGAGAATGTGTCGTCCCGCCGGAGCGAAAGCGCAGGAGCGTCATCCCGCGGGAGCCACGGCTCGCGTCGGGATCTGCCCGAGGCCGACTACGAGTTCCTTGGCGCGTTCGACGAGAAGAGCGATCGGCTGATGGGCTACGTGTGCTTCGGCGCCACGCCGGCCACCGACGGAACGTACGACCTCTACTGGCTCGCCGTGGACCCGGCCGCGCAGGGACGCGGCGTGGGCACCGCGCTCGTGCGCGCGGTAGAGGAGAAACTCGCCGGCCGGGGAGCTCGTCTCCTCGTCGTCGAAACGTCGTCGCGACCCGACTACGAGGGCACGCGGCGGTTCTACGCGCGCAGCGGCTACAGTGAAGCCGCCCGCGTGCGCGATTTCTACGCTCCGGCGGATGACCGGATCGTACTCACCACACGCCTCACCACACGGTAGCGCGGAGCAGCAGGCGATGAGCGACTGGCAGAAGATCTTGCGTGACGACAGCATCAGCACGCTGGATGAGCTCAAGGCATACGTGGCGGAACGATTCGGCGCCGAAGCGGCGGAACGGGAGATCGACGTCGAGGCCCTCGGGCCCGCGTTCGACAACTTCCAGATGCGCATCACGCGTGAATCGCTGTCGCAGATCAAGGAGATCGGCGACGCGAACTGGAACCAGTTCATCCCTACGGTGCAGGAGCTGGAGATCGTGGACGGGGTGATCGATTCCCTCGACGAGGACGGCGACTCACCGGTGCCGAACATCACGCACCGGTATCCCGATCGCGTCCTCTTCCTCGTCAGCCCGGTGTGCGCCAGCTACTGCCGCTTCTGCACGCGGCGGCGCAAGGTGGGCGACCCGGAGAAGATCCCGCTCAACCAGTACGAGTCGGCGTTCGAGTACATCGCCGCCCACCCCGAGGTGCGCGACGTGATCATGTCGGGCGGCGACCCGATGATGCTGAGCGACCGGCGGCTGGAATACATCCTCCAGCGGCTGCGCGCGATCCCGCACGTCGAGATCATCCGGCTCGGCAGCCGCATCACGTCGCACCTCCCGGAGCGCATCACGCCCGAGTTCTGCGACATGGTGCAGAAGTACCACCCGATCTACATGAACACCCATTTCAACCATCCGAGCGAGCTCACCCCCGCCTCGGTGGCGGCGCTCGATCGGCTCTCGCGCGCCGGTGTGGTGCTCGGCTGCCAGACAGTGTTGTTGAAGGGGGTGAACGACGACCCCAAGGTCATGATGAAGCTGATGCACGAGCTGCTCAAGGCGCGCGTGCGTCCGTACTACATCTATATGGCTGACCAGGTGGCCGGCGGCGAGCACTTCCGCACGACGGTGCAGAAGGGGCTCGAGATCATGCAGGCGCTTCGAGGGTGGACGTCCGGCCTGGCGGTTCCCCAGTTCGTGATCGACGCACCAGGCGGTGGCGGCAAGGTGCCGCTCCTTCCCGAGTACGTGGAGGAGATCAACGACGAGGAAGTGATCTTCCGCAACTACGAGGGCAAGCGCTTCAGCTACAAGCAGCCGAAGGCCCCGGCCCCGGATGTACTGCCGGCCATCGCTGCCGAGGCGGCGGACGTCGTGCCGATCGAGGTCGGGAAGACGGTGAAGCGGAAGGGCACTCGGAGACGATCGGCAACTGGCTG
>DASTGQ010000273.1:0-5751 GCA_035718985.1 Gemmatimonadaceae bacterium | reverse complement strand
CCTCACCTACCCACCTACTCACCTACCCACCTACTCACCTACCCACCTACTCACCTACCCACCTACCCACCTACCAGCGCAGGCGTCCCTTCCACGCCTTCTTCCCTCTCACCAGCTCCAGCGCCACCGAATGTTCGCCGTTGTTCGCCGCGATGGCCACGCGGTCGCGCAGGTCGGCCACGGTGCGGAGCTGCACGCCGCCTGCCCGGGTGATCACGTCACCGTCGCGCAGGCCGGACTGGTACGCGGGTGAGCCGACCGGCGAATTCGTCACGAGCACACCCCCGCGCACGCCGAGCGTGCGGCCGAGTCCGGCGGTGACAGCGACGAGCTGCGCGCCCGCGACGCCCGAGACCCCACCGATCCCGAAGCCGTAGACCATCGCCGGTGCGGGCGGCAGCGGCGCCTCCACCATCTCCGGAGCCCGCCCCGTCATCGGGCGTTCGGGCGGCAGCGGCGCCATCGGTGGACGCGGGAATGCCACCGACGGCAGCGGCACCGGCCGCGGCGCGTACTCCACGCTCATCTCGCGACGGATCGCGATCCGGCTCGGCACGTCGGCGATCGTCACGGGCACGTCGATCGTGCGCCCGTCGCGCCGCACGCGAACGAGCACGCGCTTGTTCGGCTCGAGGAGCTTCGTGATCGCGATGTCGGTATCTCGTACGTCCTTGCCGTCGTACGCGATCAGCGTGTCGGTCGGCTCGAGCCCGGCGCGCTCCGCCGGCGACCCGGGTTCCACCGACACGATGGCCGGATGCGTGAGGTAGCGGATGATCAGTTCACCGTTCTCCACGCGCGGGTCCCGGGCTGCGCCGGAGACGACGATGCCGAGGAAGCCGCGCGGCATGACGCCCTTCGACTCGGCCAGTGCGCGACGCATGAAGGTCTGGGCGCGGCTTCCAGTCGCCGGCGCAAGCCGCATGCGGACCATCGCGCCTTCGTCTCCGCCACTCATGTCGGCGAGCCGTGCCGTGAGCTGGTCGATCTGCTCGACGGTCCGGTCGAGCATCTCGCCCACGCGCCGGCGCTCGGCGAGGCTCAGCTCATCGGCGTCGCTGTAGAGATGGGCGAGCGAGTCCGCGCGACGCTCGAGCGCGCGGAGCTGCTGCGTGCTGGCGCTCTCGGTGCGCGTGGTGTGACGGGTCGACACGTCCACGCGCTGCGCCCCGAGCGGCAGCGCGCCGCCGGCGAGCACGACGCCGAACGAGGCGAGGAGGGAGGGACGAAGCGAATGCAGCATCATCAGTAGCTGTCGAGCCGGAGGCTGGCCGGGAGCGCCGTGTTCAGCTGCCGCAGCGTCGCCTCGCGCTGACCCAGAGTGGTGAGGTAGTAGCCGTTGATCACCGGATCGTGCGGCGCGTCGCGCATCGCGTCGCGCGTCGTGGAGATCACGCGATCCAGTGCGGCGAGTCGCGACCGGTATGCCACCGGATTGCCCTGACCCAGCCCCGAGCTGTCATGCTCGGCGAGGAAGGCCGCCGCCTGCTGGTAGAGGAGCTCGTAGCGCTGCTGGGCGGCACGCGCTTCGGCGACCGACGTGAAGCTCGAATCGGAAACCTGCCTGCCCGCGCTCGGACTGCCGGCCGTGCTCGTGCTGGATGCCACGGCGACGCTGTCGCCCATTGGCGGCAGGAACGACGCGCCCGTCGACGCACGACCGAGCATCGCGCCGCCAGCCAGGAGGAGCAGCCCTGCGGCCGCCTGCATCGGCCATCGCGCCGCGCGACGACGTGCGGCGAGGTCGATCACCTGCGGCTCCTCGCCGGGCACCCGTCTCGGTACTTCCGCCCGGAAGGCGGGAGCGAGGTCATCCCAGCGCGTCAGCGGGAGCCCGATCGCGCCGTGATCTGCGTGCGCCATGCCGACCAGCGACATGAACGCGGCGCGCTCGCGCGCGCAAGCCTCGCAGCTCGCGAGATGCGCCGCTTCCGCCGGCGTCGGCTGCTCGTCGCCGAGCGCGGCGAGTCGGTCAGTAGAGAGGTGCTGCATGTTCCGCATTCGTGGGTCGCAGCGCCGACGTCGGCGCCTCGATGAGATGAGCGAGCAGAGTCCTGAGCTTTGCCCGCGCCTTGAACAGTTGTGACTTGGAGCCGCCGGCCGTGATGCCGAGCTGGGAAGCGATCTCCTCGTGCGTGTATCCCTCCACGTCGTGGAGCAGGAAGACCGTGCGGGCACCCGGCGAGAGCTTCGCCGCCGCCTCCTCGATCGAGGCGGCCAGGATCGCCCGTTCGGCTTCCGGTTCCACCGATGCGCTGTCGTCTTCCACATCCACCTCCACCGCCGCCAGCCGCTTCGTCCGGCGCAGCGCGTTCAACGTCCGGTTCACGGCGATGCGATGAGCCCAGGTGCCGAACTGCGCATCGCCACGAAACGACGGGAGGGCCCGGAAGATCTGGATCCACACTTCCTGCGCGATGTCGGCAGCGAGATCCGGATCGCGGCCCACCAGCCGACGAACGACCACGTCCAGATGCGGCGCGTGGCGCGTCCAGAGCGCCCTCATCGCCGCTTCATCGCCATTGATGGCGCGCTGTACGGTGAGCTGTTCGTTCTCCATGACGTCCGGAAGATTGGTCACGGTCCCGGGGGAAAGGGTTGCCCCGTCCCTACGGGCTGTGACGGCGTGGTGCTTCAACGGGTGGATGAGAGGAAGAGAGGGAGGACCGATGGACCGATGGACTCGCTCGGCGGCCTGCGGCCGCCTGCTCGAAGGACCGACAGGGCACACCGAACTCGGATCGGTGTGCCCTTTCGGTCCCTCGGTCCATCGGTCTTCCTCTCCCCGTGACCCACTTCACTCTTGCTCGTCGCTACACCGACTGACATAATTGCCGCCCGCTTCACCAAGCCGCCCGGAACTCTCCAGGTGGCCCCAATGTATTGCCCTCAGTGCCGAGCCCTTCCTTAGAGGATAGTGGCCGACACGCCTGATTTATTGGTTAGCACACATCCTGCCTGTTGAGTCGGGCAGGATTGGTCGTTTGCACCTGGTAGGTCCCGAGGTATCCCGCGTTGCTCAGCCTGCTGCTTGCCGTCGCCACGGCCACCCATCCCGTTCCGCCCGTCCGCAACCCCGGCGACGGCGTCCCCAACAAGGCGCCGTCCGCCGTCGGCATGTCCGCCTCGCGGCTCGCCACCATCAACCGTGTCGTCGAACGAGGAATCAAGGCGGGCGGCTACCCCGGCGCCTCGGTCGTCGTCGGCCGAAAGGGCGCAGTCGTCTGGCAGAAGGGTTTCGGGCACCTGGGCTGGACCAGCGACGCCGCAAGCGTCACGGCGGACAGCTCCATCTACGACCTCGCCTCGCTCACCAAGGTCGTCGGCACCACCACCGCGCTCATGATCCTGTTCGACGAGGGGAAGGTCCACCTCGACGACCAGGTCGTGAAGTTCATCCCCGAGTTCACCGGGGACGGAAAGGAGACGGTGACCATTCGCCAGCTCCTCGAGCACCGCTCGGGTCTCCCCGCGGGGCGCGATCTCTGGCGCATCGCGCACTCCCCCGAGGAGGCGCGTGCCGCCGTCATCGCTACGCCGCTCATCGCGAAGCCCGGTGCGCAGTACGAGTACTCCGACCTCGGCGCCGACATGCTCGGTTTCGTTGTGGAGAAGGTGAGCGGCCAGCCGCTCGACCAGTTCCTCGCCGCGCGCGTCTTCACGCCCCTCGGCATGAGGGACACGCGCTTCCGGCCGGACGCCTCCCTGCGTGGCCGCATCGCGCCCACCGAGATCAATCCGCCGCGCGGCTATCCCCTCCGCGGCGAGGTGCACGACGAGAACGCCTACGCCCTCGGTGGCGTCGCGGGCCACGCGGGCCTGTTCAGCACCGCGAGCGACCTCGCCATCTTCGCGCAGATGATGCTCAACGGCGGCGAGTTCAATGGCACGCGCATCGTGGCCGACAGCACGGTCAAGCTCTTCACGACCCGCGTCAGGGGCGCCGGTACCCGCGCGCTCGGCTGGGACACCTGCGACGGCGAGTACGGCTGCGGCAAGTACATGGGCGCCGAGTCGTACGGCCACACCGGCTATACCGGCACGTCGCTCTGGATCGATCCCGAGCACGAGATGTTCGTCATCCTGCTCACCAACCGCGTGCACGCCGCCACGGCGCGCCGGCCGGCCAAGGTGATCAGCGACGTGCGCGCCGACCTCGCCGACGCCGCGGAGCTCGCGGTCACGGACCTCGAGGGCGGCATGCTCGACATGCCCAAGTCCTTCCGCGCCGACCGTGCAGTGGGCTGGAACAAGCCGGAGCACGTCAAGCGGGCCAGGACGAGCCGCGCCCGCCGCGCCGCCGAGGCACGCGCGCACGCCAGAGCAAAGGCGAAGAAGGCGTCGTCGCACAAGTCCAGCTCGAGCAGGTCGTCACGCGGCTCGTCGAGCAAGTCCCACGCGTCGTCGAAGTCCAGGTCGAGCGTGAAGAAGACGGCGAGCTCGCACTCGAGGAAGTCGCACGCGGGGTAGCGTCGCGCGACGGCGCTGGTGATACTCCGGAGAGTCCCGCACGGAGTTGCATCAGGATGCCCGAAGAATCGCCCGTTCCCCCTGGCAGTGGCGCCGCGTTCGCTGACGTCACGCTGGACCAGGCCCGGCTCGCGCTCCGCAAGGTGAAGGATCCCGAGCTCAACCTGAACATCATCGACCTCGGCCTCGTCTACGACGTCCGCGTGAGCGGGAACGACGTCGACGTGGACATGTCACTCACCTCGCCCGGGTGCCCGAGCGGCCCGGAGATCATGAGTGACGCGGAACGCGCCCTGAAGGCGATGCCCGGCGTCGGCACCGTCACGGTGAACCTCGTCTGGAGCCCCTTCTGGACTCCCGACCGGATCGAGCCGCGCGTGCGCGCGTACATGGGGCTGTAACGCCACTGCTAGTCGGGGCGGTCCGCGTGGAACGCGGGCCTTTCCGGGCGCCTGGCCCGTCGCTTCGCTCGGGCCTGTGCTCTCGGGGCGGCGGCGCGGCGCGCCGCCTCTCGGCGAACGGCACACCCATCCAGCCAGACGCACCACTCGCCGCCGTGCCCGACAGGCGCGCCCCCCGCGCGCCGCCCCGAGAGCGAGCCGCAGGCGAGCACCCCGACAGCAAGCCAAGGCGGCGTAGCCGCCGGGCAGCGCCCCGACTAGCTGTGAGGTCTCAGCGCCTCGACGAACGCCGGCGCGAGCTCCTTCACCTGCCACCGCCGCAGCTCGGGCACCTCGGCCACCTCCTCCACCGACGCCGGATTCCGCCGAGCCACCGCTTCGAGCCGGTCGCGTGAGCACAGCACGCCGGGGTCAAGCTCCATCCGCTTCGCCGCCGCATCGCGAGCCGTCTTCAGCGCGCTGACGCGAGCGTCGAAATCCGGGTCGCGGTCCCATCGCGCCGCCTTCGGGAACTTCGGGAGCTCGGCTTCCGGCACCGCGAGTGCGCGCTGCACGGCGTCGAGCAGCTCCCCGCCCCGCTGCTCGAGGATGCCGCGCGGCATCCCCTTGATCTTCCCGAGCGCCTCGCGCGTGCGCGGATGCTGGCGCGAGATCTCCAGCAGCTGCTCGTTGCCGAGCACGCGGAAGGTCGCGCGGTCCATCTGGTGCGCCACCGCGCTGCGCCAGGGCACGAGCTCGCGAAGCACCGCCAGCTCGCGGCGCGAGAGGTCGCGCGCGCCCTTGATCTTCAGGAAGGCCGTGCCGGGTTCTTCCTCCGCCCAGCGCGTGCCCTCCAGCAGCCCGAACTCCTCGCGCGCCCACTCCATGCGCCCCGTGCGCT
>DASTGQ010000272.1:0-5591 GCA_035718985.1 Gemmatimonadaceae bacterium | reverse complement strand
CGTTCTCCCGGCGGCGTCGGCCGGCCCAGAGGGGACCGGCACATTCACAACATATGAACAGCATACCGTGCGCCGCCAGAGGGGTTCCGCGGGCTCAGCGGTAAGGGCGCTGGACCAGGCGACAGGTGCGCGTTGCCCGGCGAGCGCGCGCCGATGCATTCTTCGCCCATGCCACGACCCGACCTGCTCGAGACCTTTCCCAATCCCTATCCCGGACGCGCGTACGAGATCGCGATGGAGTGTCCGGAGTTCACGTCGCTCTGCCCCCTGGGCGGGATCGAGACCGATGCCGCGGAGTTGAAGCAGCTGGAGGGTGGAGCGCCGGACTTCGCGACGATGCACATCCGCTACGTGCCGGCTGCGGTGTGCGTGGAGCTCAAGAGTCTCAAGCTCTACCTGTGGAGCTTCCGGAACGACGGCATCTTCTACGAGCGTGCCGTGAACCGTATCCTCGACGACCTGGCCGCCGTGGTGCACCCCCAGTGGATGGAAGTGGTGGGAGACTTCAACATCCGTGGCGGGATCAAGAGCGTGATCACGGCGCAGGTCGGGGCGCGGACGCCGCGCTGAATGCTGCGAGGCTGAGTCACGGGGCTATCAACCTGAGTGGAACAGAAAGGGGCCCGGGTTTCCCCGGGCCCCGTTCCTCGTACGATGTAGCGACCGGCTCCCCGTTAGAACGTGTACCGCAGCGAGAGCTGCAGCGCGTACTGCGAGAAGATGTTGTTGTAGTTGTACGGGTTGAAGTTCGGGTCGAACGTCACGCGCGGAACGCCATTGGTGAGGTTGGCGCCAGTGGTGGTGGTGGTGCCGGGCAGCACCATGCCCGACTGGGTGTAGAGCGTCACGGGGTTGAAGTTGCCCGTGCTGATCTGGCGGCCCCAGTTCTTGTTCAGCAGGTTGCCGAAGTTGATGGCATCGAGCCGAACGCTGACGTTCTGGCCATTGATCGTCGGCAGCGCCTGCTCGATGGACACGTCGAACTCGTTGGTCCACGGAGTCCGGCAGCTGTTCCGCCGCATGATCGTGCCGCGCTGCGAGTTCAGGCAATCCCTGCTGCTGATGAAGCTGTCGAACGCCGCTGCCTGCTGTGCCGGCGTGTACGTCACACCACCACTCGTGAACGACTGGAAGACGGGCCCCTTCGGATCATTCGGTCCTGTCGGGATGTACACCGGATCATTGAGCGACTGGTTGTCGCCGTTGAGATCACTGCTCGAGACGTAGGCGAAATTCAGCCCGCTCTGACCGGTGTAGATGGCCGAGACGGAGGTCATGCTGGGGAACGTGTAGCTCGCCGTGCCGACGATGCGATGTGGCGTCTCGAAGGCCGAGTGGGAGAGCGTGAGGTCGTTCTGGCTGCCGGCGTAGATGCGGCCGAACCGGTACTGCGAGCCGGCCGTGCTCGAGGTCAGGCTCTGGACGTCGAAGGCCTGCGTGTAGGTATACGCCAGCGAGCCGCCGAAATTCTTCGTGAAGCGCTTCTGGATGCTCGGCGTGATGCTCCAGGAGTAATCCTTCGATTCGTTGCGCACGTCGTACACGGCGGTGCGGCCAGCCACCTTGAGTGTGGGCGTGAAGGGCTGGTTGCCGTAGAGCGACCGGCCATCGAGGCCAGTGCCGATCGGGGCATCCTGCAACGCGATGTTCGAGTAGAACAGCGTGTTGATGAACTTCGTGTAGAGACCCTCGACGCCGACGACGTAACCGTTCCCAAGGTCGCGATCATAGGCGAGGTTGCCGCGCAGCGTCTGCGGGAACTTGAGGTCCTTGCGGAGCAGGTCGACCTCGGAGCCGGCCGAAGCGGTCGTGCCATCGCGACAGACCGTCGGGGGCTGCGTCACGGCGGCGGCGGTGAACGCCGGCGCCTTCGTCGGGTTGTTGCAGTTGAGCGAGGCGAAGCCCGACACGCCGCCGGAGTTCTGGAAGGAGTTTGACAACCAGACGTAGGCGGGCGAACCCTGGAAGAGACCAATGCCGCCGCGCACCTGGTTGACGTTGTCACCCGTGACGTTCCAGTTGAAGCCGAAGCGCGGGGACACCTGCAGGTTGCCGCTCGGTACGTCGGAGGTGTTGCGCCCGAACTGCGTCAGGACCACGTCGTTCTGGGGCGGCTTGTCATAGAACACCGGAGCGTCGAATCGGACGCCGATGCTGACGTTGACGTTCTGCGTCGCCGTCCAGTCGTCCTGCACGTAGCCGGCGAACTGCCCGGCCTTGAAGCGCACGGCGCCGTCACCAGTGACCGGGACGCCGACGAGGTAGCTGCGAGGGGTACCAGCGGTGAGCGAGTCGAGCGAACCGAACGTCCAGGCGCCGACGAGGTTCTGGCCGAACAGGTTGCGCACCTTGTACCACTGATTCTGGGTGCCGATGGTCAGGCGGTGCGACGAGAAGATCGGAATCGTGTAGTTGTCGGTGAACTCGACGATGTCCTGGTCGAGCTGGTTCGCCTGTGACGACTGCTCCGTGCCGGCGACGAGCGTGGCGGTGCCGTTGACGATTGCGGTCACCTGCGGCTGCAGGGTGCCCGGCGTGGCGCGCTTGTCGCGGATGCGGGTGAGGGCGACGATCGCCTCGTTGTACGACCCGTTGTTGAAGTTCGTACGGAGCTGCAGCGCGGGTGCCTGCTTGTCCGACGTGAAGTGGTACAGGTTGCTCGTCAGCGGGAAGGACGGGCTCGCACCGGACGTCCCGCGTGAGAACACCTGCTGCTCGGCGTGGGCGTAGTTGTCACGGATGACGAGCGTGGTGTTCCAGGGAAGCGAGAAGTCGAGGCGGGCGAAGAGGTTCGACAGCGGGTTCTGGTTGCTGACCCGGTCGCCGCTGCCCAGATCCGTCATCCCGCGTGCTGCAAGCTGCGTCGTGAACTGGTCGATGAGGCCCTGCGTGACCGCGGTGTTCACATCACCGAGCGCCGGGCCGGAGGCCGGCACCGCACGCGACTGGAACTCCGGGTTGATGAAGAAGAACGCCTTGTCGTGCACGATCGGGCCGCCCACCGAGAAGCCGTACTGGTATTGCTTGAAGTCGTTGAGGTAGGGCTGGGACCGGACGAAGTTCTGGTTGCGGCCGTACACGTACGCCGAACCGGAGATGTCGTTCGTCCCGCTCTTCGTCACGGCGTTGACCGACAGGCCCGCGAAGTTGCCAACCCGCACGTCGTACGGCGCGAGCAGCACCTGGTATTCCTTCACGGACTCGAGGCCGATGGACTTGCCGCCTGCCTGCCCGCCGGGCTGGCCCGTAGAACCGAGACCGAAGAGGTCCTTCTCCGTGGCGCCGTCGATCTGAATGTTGTTGTAGCGGTTGTTGGCGCCGCCAGCGGAAAGACCCGGACCGCTCGTGGAGACCTGCGGCGTGAGCTGGACGAAGTCGGTGAAGTTACGCGACAGCGTGGGCAGCTTGCGGAGCAGGGTATCGGTGATCGTCGTCTGGCTTCCCTTCTGCGAGGGAGAGATCAGCGCGTTCGCCGCGGTCGCCTGGACCGTCACCGCGCTCAGCGTGGTGGCCTGGGTGGACAGCGTGAAATTGACGGGCGTTGTCTGTCCGAGTGTCACGCGCACCGGCTCGACGGTCCGCGGTGCGAAGCCAATCCGGCGGGCGGTGACGCGATAGCGGTCGCCCACCTCGAGGCCCTGGACGAAGTAGCGGCCGTCGGCGCGAGTCATCGCGCCGGCGGTCGCGCCCGTGGCGGCGTTGACCACCTGTACCTGCGCGGCTTCCACCGGCTGGTTCTGGTCATTGACCACCGTGCCGCTGATCGCTCCCGTCGTGAGTCCCTGCGCGAACGACTGCGCCGGGAACCCGAACAGGAGGATGGCGGCCGCACAACTGGCCCAGCGAGAAATCTTCATTGTGTGCTTGCCCCTCGGAGGATGTACGACGGAATGCAGCTGCGACTGTATGAATGAAGCGGGTCTTTCGTGCGCCACGAATCGTGGAAGTGGCCGAAGCCTGAAGCAGCGCGATGGATCGCTCCCGGTGAGAAGGCAGGCACCGGGGACACTGTCAGGAAGCCGACGACCAGCCGGCAGGCTGAAGCACCGAAAATCTATTGGTCCAAGGGGGAATCCGACAGGAGCCGGGGGGCGGACCTGCGGTGAATTTCCGGTCGGGCCGGTAACGATTCAGCCACACCGCTGAAGGGTGGCTCGTCACCCCGGATGTCGAGGGGGAATCTCTCCATTGGCCGACGCAACCCAGCTAGCGAGCGCTGACGTGTCGGGAGCGAGACAACGCTGAGGGCACGCGTGCCCGATGCAGATCGGCACACGCCGGTGCGACAGGGTAGCGCGTCCGGCGCCACGGCGAGCCGATCAACGCTCTCGCGCCAGTGCTGCCACGGGTTACCTGGCCGCGCCATCCGTTCGTCCCCGGGAAAATCCCGGCAGGATTCTCGCGTCAGGTATCCGGCACGCGGGCTCCCCTTCGAGGTCCGCATTCCCCACTGCCACCCTCTCCGTGTCCCCTGAAGCGCAGTCGGCTCTTCGGGCGCAGCTCATCGCGCGTCTGGACGAGGCATATCGAGCCCGACGAGGAGTGCCCGCGTCACTCGAGCCGCATACTCGCGCGTACGCCCACGCGCATCGGGTGGCCGGCACTCCGATCGAGCGCGTCCTGGTGGAGGTGAAGGCCCTCGTGGCGGAGCGCGCGCTGGAGGATGCTCACCTCTTCATTCCGCGCATTGTGGGCTGGACCGTGGCGGGGTACTTCGACCGGACGGAGTTGCCGGCCGGTGGCGCGCACGAGCAGGCATGAGATCGGCCTGGACCAACGCTACAGAACATTGCGACCGCAACTGACTCCGCCAGGGTGACGCATGGCACATCCATCCACCGGCCCACGGTCCAGACTGGTTGATCATCGAAGCATTTCATCGCTGGACATCAGCGTGCCACCCCCCGACGCCGGGAGATGGACGTGAGCGACCATAAAGACACCGACCTCCCGCACGACGACAAGGATCCACTCGCCCAGCCGAGGGCCGAACAGTTCGACGCCCTGGTCCGCGAGCTCTATCCGAAGATCCGCCGCTTCTCTCCCCATCTGAGCCCGGTGGAGGCGCTCCGTGCCGCCACCCGCATGGCCGAGTACCGGATGGACGACGAGGCCACCCTGATGTGGGGCATCCGCCAGGGTGGCACGCGCCGGTAGGCGCACCCGTGCCGGGAGGGCCAGCCCGATCGTCCTGAGAAGGTCATGCCTGACTCCAGGACACCGACGTACACCCACGGCGTCAGCTCCCCGCCCCCGCCCTCCGGGGCAAGGACGGGGTCACTGGAAGCGCAACTCGAGGAGTGCCGCGCGGCGCAGGAGGAGCTCCGCCGCAGCGCCACCCACGACTCGCTCACCGGGCTCGCGAACCGGGTGCTCTTCCTCGACCGCCTCTCCCACGCGGTGCAGCGCGGGCGGCGGCACAAGGACTTCCGCTTCGCCGTCCTCTCCGTGGACCTGGACCGCTTCAAGGCGATCAACGACAGCTTGGGCGTGCGCGTCGGCGACGAGGTGCTGGTGGATCACGCGCGCCGTCTCGAGGCGTGCGTGCGCGGCGAGGACATGGTGGCGCGCCTGAGCGGCGACGAGTTCGC
>DASTGQ010000271.1:0-3175 GCA_035718985.1 Gemmatimonadaceae bacterium | reverse complement strand
CCGGGGTCCACCGACTCGACGCGCGCGAAGCTGCGCAAGAGGAGCCCGGCGCAGACCAGCAGCACCAGGGAGAGCGCGGTCTCGAAGACGAGGAAGGCCGACCGCAACCGCGCCTGGCGAACGGTGCCGGTCGCGCTGCGTCCACCCTCGCGCAGCGCGTCCGCCACGTGCAGCGGCTGGAACGCCGCGAACAGGCCCAGCGAGGCGCCACACGCAAATGCGAGCGCGGCAGCGGCGACGATCACGCGCCCGCTCATCGCGGGCGGCGGCAGCGTGGCCGCCTGGGGACTCAGCCGTACCAGGGCCGGCGCGGCCCAGGCGGCGAGGCCGAGGCCTGCGGCAGCTGCGGTCAGCGAGAGCAGGAACGCCTCGGAGAAGAAGAGCGTCCAGAGCCGGCCGCGGGTGGCGCCGAGCGCGACGCGGACCGCCGACTCGTGCGCGCGCGCGACCGCCCGTGCGAGGAAGAGATGCGCGGCGTTGGCCCATGCCACCCCGAAGAGCAGCATCGCGACCCCGAGCAGCGCGAAGAGCAGGGGCTTCACGTTGCCGATCAGCTGCTCGCGCAACGGAACCAGTTGCGTGGAGATGCCGCGCTCGTCGTCGGGGTGGTCGGCGGCGATGCGCGACTGGACGGTCCGCAGCGCGGATTCCGCCTGCGGCAGCGAGGCGCCGCTCGCCAGCCGCCCGAGCACGGTGAGGTAGTGCCGCGCGCGGTCGTGTTCCGGATCGATCGGATAGGTGGGGTGCTCGGGCACGCGCGTGCGGGCCGACACCCAGATCTGCGCCAGCGGCGGATAGCGGAACCGCGCCGGCATCACGCCCGAAACCTGCACCGGCTCGCCGTCCAGCGTGAGCGTCCGGCCCACCACCTTCGGGTCGGCGCCGAAGCGCGAGCGCCAGAGTGGTTCGGAGAGCATCGCTGCCCGCGCCGGCCCCGCCACCGGCTGGCCGAGCAGCGGCGGCGTGCCGAGGAGCGCGAAGAAGTCGGCGCTGACGATGGCGCCCTCCACGCGCTCGGGAACCTCGGCACCCGTCAGGGTGAAGCCGCGCGCCGAGACGGCCGCCGTCCGCTCGAACACTCCCGCCTCGCTCCAGTCGAGAAAGTCGGCGCCGTCGACGGTGATGCGCGTGCCGCCCGACACCTGCCAGGCCGTCACCAGCCGGTCCGGCGCGGCGAACGGCAGCGGCCGCAGCAGCAAGGTGTCGGCGACTTCGACGACGGCCAGCGACGCGGCGAGCCCGAGGGCCAGCACGGCGGCGGCGAGGGCGGTGAATCCCGGGCTCCGCAGGAGCCTGCGCGCGGCGGTCACGGCACGGACTCTGGCATCGACACCTCAGCGCGGAGAGGCGGGCAGGATGGGCGCCGATCGGCTGCACCCGCGAATGATCAGCGCTCGGCGACGGCGGTTGGCTCGCGAGGCTCCTCGAGGAAGAGCTGCACCTCGCGGAAGAGCTGCATCCGGTTCTTCTCCATCATCACGGTGTGGGTGCCCTCGCCGATCTCGACGAACCGCTTGTACGGCGCGTGCACCAGCTTCTCGAACACCGCGCGCGCCAGCGGGGTGGGGAGGTCCTGGTCCCACTCGGCGTGGACGATGAGCGTGGGGACGGTGATCGCCGAAGGATCGTAGAGCGGCTTGCCGCTCGACCAGAACTCGCGCGTGTCGGCGAGGGTGCCGTTCGGCGCGCGCAGCACCTTGGGCGTCTTCTGCGAGCCCACCGGGTCGGTCGCGAAAGTCGCCTCCGCCCAACGCTCGAACCAGCCCGGCGGAATCAGCGTCGCCTTCTTGTCGTCGGGAACGCCCTTGAGCCAGCGGTCCCGGGTCGCGTCGATGGAGACGGTGCGGTACGCGCCCTCGCCGGAGATGAGCGGCGGCGTGTTGCGCAGCCACTGGGGCGCGTAGAGGACGAGCTTCTCCACCTTGTCCGGGTTGTGGTTCGTGTACGAGGCCATCATCGTCGTGCCCCAGGACCAGCCCATCAACACGATGCGCGGGACGCCGCGCGTCCTGCGGATGAAATCGGCCGCGGTGGTGACGTCCTTCACCGCGGTGTCGGTGCGGACGATCGGGGGATGCGCCTGCGGCGGCTCGTCCATCTCCTTTGGCCGGCTGGAGCGGCCGTAGCCGCGCAGGTCGACGAGCCAGACGTCGAAGCCGCGGCGCGCGATGTAGTCCATCCACGAGGTGCCGCCGAGCGGCAGATCGAACGACGTCTCGGCGGGGTACGTCGAGCCATGGACGAAGAGCACCACGCGGTCGGGCGCGAAGCGGTCCTGGCCCGCCGGCCGCTTGTTGCGCAGGTAGAGCTGGATGCCCTCGTCTCCGGAGGGAATCATGTGCTCTTCCATGGTGACGGACGTGGCCACGTCGGAAGTACCTCCGCGAACGGCCGGGCTCGATTGCGCGCAGGCGCACGCGAGCGCGGCGGGAACGATCTTCGAAAGGCGCATCGGCGAGCTCCGGGGCGAGGCGAGAGGCCGGTGTACGGACGTGCGCCAGTGACATACCCCGAGCCTTGTTTACGCACGAGCGGTCTTCCTACGCTTCGTCCGCTTCGAACGTGTCTTCGCGGGGAGGGTCCCATGATGCCGGAAGAGACCGTGGCGCTCGCAGCATCCGATCGGCGCGGCCTGTCGTGGGAGAAGCTCCCGCTGCACGTCGTCCACCCGTGGATCGCGGCCTTCGTCGGGCTGCACGCGTTCGCCATCCTCGGCGCGGGCGCGGCCGTCTACTACCTCAAGACGCGCCTCGACGCGCTCTCCTCGAGCGCCGCGGTGACGGCGCGACAGACGGCCGATCTCGCGCTGCGCGCCGGCGAGCTGCGCGACCAGTCCGTGGCCATCCGCGCCGAGGGCACCGAGCTGCGCCAGTACATCGCCAGCAGCTCGGCCGAGCAGGTCATCTTCCTCAAGATCCTCGTCCTCAAGCCGGACATCGACCTCGCGCTCGCGCGCAACATCGCCCGCCAGGCCCATCGCTACGGCGCACTCTACAAGCGCGATCCGGACCTCGTCCTCGCCATCATCGCCGAGGAGTCGCGCTTCGACCCCAACGCCGTCTCTCCGGTCGGCGCCGTCGGTCTCATGCAGGTGATGCCGCAATGGGAAAAGGTCCTCGGCATCTCCGGGAATCTCAAGGACCCCGAGGTGTCGATCAAGTACGGTCTTCAAGTG
>DASTGQ010000270.1:0-2638 GCA_035718985.1 Gemmatimonadaceae bacterium | reverse complement strand
TCACCAAGATGGAGCAGGGTGGGCTCGACGCGATCTTCTTCTCGATCTACGTGGGACAGGGACCGCTCACTGGGGCCGGCTACGAGGCGGCGTGGGCAGTGGACACGGCGAAGATGAACGCCATCCATCGGCTCGCCGAGGTGATCGCTCCGAATCGGATCGCCATCGCCTACACGGCAGACGACGTGCGCCGCATCGCGGCGAGCGGGAAGAAGGTGGCGCTGATGGGCGTGGAGAACGGTTACGGCATCGGCACGGACATCACCCGCGTGAAGGAGCTGTACGATCGCGGGGGCCGCTACCTCTCGCTCGCGCACAACGGCAACAACCAGCTCGCCGACTCCAACACGGGCGAAGCCACCAACGACTGGCTGTGGGGGAACGGCGTCTCCCCGCTCGGCAAGCGGGTGATCGCCGAGGTGAACCGGCTGGGGATGATGGTGGACATCTCGCACCCGTCGCGCGGCGCGATCATGCAGATCTTCGCGCTGACGAAGGCGCCGGTGATCGCATCGCACTCCGGCGTGCGCGCGCTGTGCGACAACCCGCGCAACCTGGACGACGACGAGCTGCGCGCGCTGGCGAAGAACGGCGGCGTGGCGCAGATGGTGGCGTACTGGGGCTTCGTGAGGTGCGACGCGGCCTACGACTCCGACCGCGCCCGCGCCCTTGCCGCACTGAATCAGGGCTACGGTATCAACTCCGCGCGTCGAGGCGGTGGTGCCGGAGCAGCGCCTCGTGGCCCGACGGCGGGCGTGCCCGGGAACTCGTGCGGCGCGCCACGCGTGGCGCCGCGCAGCGGGATCAGCCCGGCGGTGGAGGAGCAGCTCGCCGCGATGCCGGCATCACGCGCCAACGAGTATCGCGAGAAACTGAAGGCGCTCGAGAGCCGGTATCCGGCGAGCCCGCAGGCCACGGTGAAGGACTACGTGGACCACATCGACTACGCGGTGAAGCTGATGGGCCTCGACCACGTGGGGATCAGCTCCGACTTCGACGGTGGCGGCGGCCTGGCCGACTACAACTGCGCGCTGGAGTCGGTGAACGTCACCGCCGAGCTGCTGCGGCGTGGATACACGGAAGAGCAGATCGGGAAGATCTGGAGCGGGAACGTGCTGCGGGTGATGAGCGAGGTGGAGCGGGTGGGGAAGCAGCTGCGAGCTTCGTCCGGCATGTGATCGGGACAGTTCGATCCGCGGCAGGAAAAAGCGGGATGAAACGAAAGGGCCGGAAACGACTGGAACTGCCGGATCCGTCCCGTGTGTGTGCCGAGCTCCGTGCACCGAGGCTCAGCCCCTGTACCCCCAAAGTCATTGAACGAATTGGGAACGGCCTCGTGACTCTCCCGGGCGCATGGAGGCTGAAGTAGAGAGGAGAGAATCCGGCCTTTCAGTTCTTTCCGGTCGTTTCCGTTCATCCAGCTGTTCTGGTCTCGGGACTGAGCCAGGCTTCAGCGCGAAGAACACCGCTGCCGGATCTTCACCGTCCGCTCGAGTTCATCCTCATTCTGGAGGATCTTCTCGCGCAGGTCGTGCGGCCATGCCGCGTGGGTGCGGAGGAAGTCATCCACGAGCGCCAGTGACTGTGCGCTGCGCTGGCCGCCGATGAAGCTGCCGAGCCAGGAGCCGAGGAAGAAGATGCGGCGGTTGCGCTGGACCCACGGGAGGCTGTCGAGCGCCGGCACAAGATAACGGCGCGTGAGCGCCTCCTGGTCCGGATCGTTGAACGCGCCGAGGCTCGCCGTGACCCAGTCCTCGTTGAGGGTGGAGTCGGCGAAGTAGCGGTGCCAGTAGTCCGCCTTGACCGCGGAGTCCGGCCATGCCGCGCCGGCGACGAAGGCACGGCGCTTTCCTTCGCTCGTGGAATCGCGCCGCGACTCGGCCACGAGGCGCTCGTGAGCAGACGGCGCATTCAGGCTCGCGAGGTGCGTGACGATCGCCCAGCGCGTCGGTGCGCGAAGCGGGAGGCCGAGCACGGTGGTGCTGTCGAGCGCGGCGTCGAGGCGGGCGAGCATGGCGGGCGACTTCGCGAGCCCGATGAGCGCGTCGAGCTGCGACTTGCGCACCGAGTACGAGCGCGACGTGTCCGTCGCACCCGCAGCGAGCACGCGTTCCGTTTGCGGCAGGAGCTCGACTCTCTGCGGGTCACAGGCGTAGGTATCAACCGCGCGCGCGAGACGTCCGACGACGAAGGGCGCGAGCTGGTCGTCGCGCTCGTTGGGCAGCTCACGCAGCGCGACGCGCGCGAACCGCACGGGCGCGAGCTGCGCGTCGCGGACGAGGTCCCACAGTGCCCCCCACGTCATCGCCTTCTGCAGCGGATCGGTAATGGTGCCGACGTGCGCCTCCGCCCACCGCGTGCTCGACGAGTCGAGGTGCACGAGCGCGTACGCCTCGTCTCCCGCGTTGGCGAAGACAAACGCCGGCGCGCGCCCGGGGAACGTCAACGCAGTGCGGCGCGCCGTCAGCAGCTTCGGCACGACACGCGAGGCGCCGCCCGAGTCGACGATCAGCACCTGCGTGCGGATCGGCCAGGGCGCCGGCCCGGAGAGTGACTGCGCGGGCGCCTGCGTCAGCTCGAGCGTCCACGAAGTGCTGCGCGGAATTACTCGCTGCGTGATCACCGGCATGCCCGGGCG
>DASTGQ010000269.1:0-7336 GCA_035718985.1 Gemmatimonadaceae bacterium | reverse complement strand
AGAGGTGCCGGCGCGTGACGTCGACGAACAGCAGGTCGCACGCGTGCTGCTCGATGCTATCGAACATGAAGATGGCGTCCAGTTGCGGTGGGACGTGGCAGCTCGGCGCCTTCGTGAACGAGTCGCCTTCATTCGCCTGCTCGAGGATGGGTGGCCGGATTGGTCAGACCCGGCGCTCCGCCAGTCGATGTCCGTCTGGCTGCTTCCACACCTGGTCGGCGTGCAGCGGCGTACCGCAGTGGAATCACTCGACCTTGCGTCCATCCTTTTGGCGCAGCTCTCTTTCGCGAAGCGGGAGACACTCGATCGGGTTGCGCCCACCCATATCGAGGTGCCCACGGGTTCTCGAGTGCCGGTGGACTATTCCGATCCCGGCGCGCCTTTCATCGCCGTGCGCCTGCAGGAGATGTTCGGGCTGGCAGAGACGCCGCGAGTCGCCGGCGGTCGGGTGCCGTTGATGCTGCATCTGTTGTCGCCGGCCGGCCGGCCCGTCCAGGTGACGCGCGATCTTGGTGGTTTCTGGCGCTCGTCGTATTTCGACGTGAGGAAGGAATTGCGGGGCCGCTATCCGAAGCACGAATGGCCTGAGGATCCACTTTCGGCGGCGCCGACTCGTCGCGCGAAGCGGCGTTCATGACCGGGCGGGTTTCCAACGGAGAGGGCGGCGACCGACGTTGGTCGCCGCCCGTTATTGATCCTGATTCGCGGGAGCCTTAGAACTGGACGCCGAAGGAGATCGGGATGAACTGCAAGTTCGTGGCGTCGGTGCTGTTGCCGAGCATCACGTGATAGCGCGCTTCGAGGAAGGTGCTGATGCCGCCCAGCGGAAAGCGGATGCCGCCCCCGATGTTCACCCCTCCCGTCGTCTTGCTGTTGGACTGGTTGAAGGCGTCGGAGCTGAAGCGTCGGTTGTAGATGCCGAGGCCACCGATGAGGTACGGCGACGCGCCCATCGTGCCGAGGTTGAGGACGGCGTTCGCCGTTGCCGAGGCGATGCGCGTGGTGGCGCCTCCGCCCTTCGCGTCGAAGCTGCTGAACCCTCCTTCGAAGCGTGCGCCGACCGGAATGAGCGGAGCGCCCATGGCGACGCCTACGTTGATGTTGTAACCGGAATTGCTCGCGTCACTCAGGTCGCTCATGGGCACCGAGAGGCCACCGGAGACGAGGATGGACGCGCTCTGGGCGTGAGAGACGGCCGGCAAGGCGAAGACTGCACCGGCGGCGAGGACGGCAAGGAGCCGACGAGACATGCTGATTCCTCCAGGAAGGTTGATGTTGCGGAGGGCGGCATTTCGAGTACCGTGCCACGCTCGCGGAGGCGGGCATATGACGCTCTGTCTTCGCGGCGGGCACGAACCGCTCCAGCCAGTCGTGTGCCGGCTGGAGAGCAGCTCGCGAAGGTGAAGACCTGGCGGCTGCGGCAGGGAGAGAGTTAATTTTCCTATTGTAGTAGGTACATTATCATCCGGAGTTGGAATCTTAATTATCCTTTATAAATAGGTTTAATGCTTTGCGACTATATAGCGTTGCAATAGCTGCTCTTGCGATCGGGTCGTCTCAGAAGTGGCTCGATAACGTGCTCTCGCACTTCACGGTGCGGGACGTTGCCACCGAGAAGCGCGGAGTATCACGCCGCATCCCCCACCGGGCTCTCCTCCAGCTTGCGCTCGCTCGGGAGCTGCACGTCGACCTTGGCGTCGGTGTCCGAGACGCATTGTCGCTTGCTGACGAGTTGCTGCTGGCGGACGGCGGCGTTGTCTCACGTGGTGGGCACCTACGTGTCACTTTGAATCGGGGAACGCTCGAACGGGAAGTGACCGGGCGCCTTCAGGATGCGCTGGAATCCGCGCCGACACCCCGCCGCGGCCGGCCAGCCCGCAGCGCTCAGGCGACCAGCACGTAAGTCGTGAATACAGAAGGGGCGGGACACCGGTCAGGCGTCCCGCCCCTTCTCCTGCGATCACCGCGGCTCAGGCCTTGGTGACGTTCTCCGCCGCCGGGCCTTTCGCTCCTTGGACGATGTCGAACTCCACCGCGTCTCCCTCGGCCAGTGACTTGAAGCCATTGCCCTGAATCGCGCTGTAGTGCACGAAGCAGTCCTTCTCGCCACTGTCGGGGGTGATGAAGCCGAAGCCCTTCGCGTCGTTGAACCACTTCACCTTGCCGGTCGTACGCATGTACCACTCCTGAGGTAACTGATTGTCGAGGGAGCGGAACGCGCCGTACCCTGACAATAGCCTGAACCGCGGGCGCACCGATGTCCCGCCACAACGTTTGCCGGACCCTAGGGGTCCCAGCAGCGGCAAACGTAGCAAGGCCTGGATGAACGGTCAATAGTCATGGCGGACCCGACCATTGCACACGTCATCTGTCCTCGAGGAGGTGGCCGGGAGTGAGTTAGGACGTCGGGCTTACTCGAGTCACGAAGTACCGGGTGTCGCCGAAGCAGTGAGAGGGAATGCCGCGGTGTTCCTCGTAGGTGATCGCGACGCGCGACCCCATGAGCCGCTGGATCTGATGCGCCACGCTGTCGTCGCGCACGGTGAACTGGAACTTCTCCTGCACCGCGCCAGGAAGCGGGTTCGCCATGACGAGCTCGCCCTCCCACGTCTTGCACACCCACCCTTTCTCCGAAAACTTCTGGATGAAGCCGGCGCGCTGTCCGACCGAGTACGACCAGTTGAGCGCGATCGTCGTCCACAGCGCAAAGCCGAGTATCGGTAGCACCACGAACACGCCGAACAGGATCCATCCCCAGTGCCGCCGGCGCTTCGGCGACGCGGGCTCGGCATGTGGCGGGTCGTCCGCGGAGGCGGCCGTTGATTCTCTCCCGGTATCGCGTTCGTCCATCGGTGCCTCGGGCACATGGTTCATCCCTTCTGCTGCCGCGATCCTCGGCGCACAACTTATCGCGCCGCGCCCTGCACCGCATCGACCGGGAGCCGTTAGATTTCACAGGTCCCTCTTCCCTTCGAGCCGTGCCCTTTTCGCCCCGCCGTCAGACCGTCACCGCCCACGTCGGCACCGTTCCCGTTGGATCGGCCCATCCTGTCGTGGTGCAGTCGATGACGAACACCGACACGGCCGATGCCGCGAGCACCGCTGAGCAAGTCGCCCGCCTTGCCGGAGCCGGCTCGCAGATCGTGCGCGTGACGGTGAACAACGAGGAAGCCGCGGCCGCTGTTCCTGAGATGATCCAGCGGCTCGACGACATGGGCGTGTCGGTTCCAATCGTCGGCGACTTCCATTACAACGGGCACCTCCTGCTCGCGCGCTATCCGGCCTGCGCGCGCGCGCTCGCGAAGTATCGCATCAACCCGGGCAACGTCGGCGGCAAGCGGCGCGACGAGAACTTCCGCACCATCGTCGGCATCGCCGTCGAGCACGACAAGCCCGTGCGCATCGGCGTCAACTGGGGCTCGCTCGACCAGGACCTGCTCACGCAGATGATGGACGAGAATGCACGCGCCGGCTCTCCACACGGCGCCAAGGATGTGTACATCGAGGCGATGCTCGCTTCGGCGCTCCGCTCAGCCGAGCTCGCGGAGGAAGTCGGCCTGCCGCACGATCACATCCTCATCTCGGCCAAGGTCTCGCACGTGCCGGACCTCGTGGAGGTGTACGAGCGCCTTGCGGCGCGGTGTGACTATCCGCTGCATCTGGGCCTGACCGAGGCCGGCATGGGAATGAAGGGGCAGGTGGCCAGTGCCGCCGCGCTGTCCATCCTCCTTGCACGGGGCATCGGCGACACCATTCGCGTTTCACTGACGCCGAAGCCCAATGGCGATCGCACCGAGGAAGTGCTCGTCGCGCAGCAGATCCTCCAGTCGCTCGGCCTGCGCAGCTTCGCGCCGCAGGTGACCGCGTGCCCAGGCTGTGGACGAACGACTTCCACCTTCTTCCAGCACATGGCCGAGGACATCCAGACCTATCTCCGCGAACAGATGCCGGTCTGGAAGCAGTCGCACCCCGGCGTGGAGACGATGCACGTCGCCGTCATGGGATGTGTCGTGAACGGACCCGGCGAGTCCAAGCATGCCAACATCGGCATCTCGCTGCCGGGCACCTTCGAGGAGCCGAAGGCGCCGGTCTACGTGGACGGGAAGCTCGTCACCACGCTCAAGGGCGATCGCATCGTGCAGGAATTCCTCGTCATCCTCGAGGACTATGTCGCACGAACGTATCCCGGCACGGCTTCCGAGTCGCTCGTCGCGGCGGGCTGAGTCGGTGCAGGGAGGGGCGCGTCAGCCCGCGTGCCCTGCTTCTGCCCGCGTGTCCGCGCTGCCGCGCGCCTCGAGCTCCTCGGCTACGTGGCGCAGTTCATCCATGATCGGGGCGTCGAAGCCGAGCTCGCGCAACCGCTCGTAGACGCGCCGATACCAGCGCACCGTGCCCGCGCGGCCGACGTTGAAGCGGGACCACACGGTGTCCGGATCGATCGTGCGATCCAGGTCGGCGAGGATGGAGTTGCCGTTGTGGATCTTGTCGGCGGCGCAGACCCAGCGTGCGCGCTCCGGCGCATCGGCGAGCCGCGCGAGATAGTCGTCCCTGCGCTCCTCGCTCGAGAGCTCGACGCCTTCTTCGTCCACCTGCCGATGCGTCACGGCCAGCACCGTGTCCAGCACGACGGCGCCGAACTTGTCACCGATCCGCTGCTCGAGCATGTCACGCGTGTACCCGTCGCGCACACAGTCCTCGACCACGTCATGCAGGATCCCGGCGACCACCGTGTCCTCGTCCTGCCCGTAGCACGTGAGAATCACCGCCACGTTCGCCGGATGCGTCAGGTAGGGAAGGCGCGTTCCCTTGCGCACCTGGCGGTCGTGGTGCTTCGCCGCGAAGGCGAATGCGTGATTGATGCGGTCGGAATAGCCGCGGGTCATCGTCACGTCACGGGACAGCGGAACGCCGGGAACCGGCGCAGAGCGGTGGGAGGGACCTAAAGATAGCGCGCTCGGCTCCGCGGCGCTTGACGCGGAGGCGACCTTACTCGCTCTCCGTGGCGAACCAATGCACGATCCGTTCGAGCCCCTGCCGATCCTCGTCGTCGAATGTGGCGACCTGGTCGGAATCGATGTCCAGCACGCCAACGAGAGCGCCCGTGCGCCCCAGGACGGGGACGACGATCTCCGAGCGCGACCGGGCGTCGCAGGTGATGTGGCCCGGGAACGTCGTCACGTCGTCCACGATCACGCTGCGTCGCTCCGCGGCCGCCGTGCCGCAGACACCGCGCCCGATCAGGATCTCCAGACATCCGAGCGTGCCCTGGTAGGGTCCGACACGCAACAGCGTTCCCGGCGCCACGACACGGTAGAAACCCGTCCAGAGATGGCCAAACGCGTGATGGATCAGTGCGCTCATCGTTGCCATCGCGGCGACATCATCGCGCACGCCAGCGAGCACGGCGCGAATGTGGTCATCGAGCTGCCGATAGGCGTCGGGCTTCGCGACGCCGCGTAGGTCGAGCATCTCCTCAGCCATGGCCGAACCCGGAGGAGGACATCTATCGCGAGATCTGGGCGGCAAACACGAGGTCGAGCAGCATGAGCGCCCCTCCCTGCATGACGATGCCGAGCCCCGCCCCCACATAACCAAGGTGGCGCGCCAGGCGCCAACCGACGAGCGCCAGGGCGAGGCCGAGCATGATGTAGCCAGCATCAAGGCCGACGTTGAGCCAGAGCAGGCGGTCGAGCCGCGTCGCGCCGGCGAGATCGCGCACGCCAAGTGACGCACGGGCAACCGAGGCCAACGCGATCTCGGCCGCGCCCCAGGCTGCCGTCTGGATGGCGAACTGCTCCAGCAACGCTGATCGTCGGCCACCCATGCGCAACCATGCGAGCAGCGCGGTGCCGACGAGCAGGCTCGCCGCCCCCCACGCGAGCAGCCGAAGCAGGTGCGCGCCTTCGGCGGCGAGCAGGGTATCGGCCCACATGAATGACATGTCGCGAAGGCTAGCGGGCCGCCTTCGCGTGTGGGAGGGTTGACGCCCGAGTCACGCCGTCGCGGGCACCGGCTCACGTGCGGGCCGCTCGACCGGCTTCACTTCGTACAGCACCGGATCGGGCGCGTCCCAGAGCACCACGCCGCGGATCGTGCCACCGCCGCGTGCGATCTCTTCCACCTGCTTCTTGAGGTCCGCAATGGGCGTCTGCCCAGCCCGCGCACAGCAGATCACGTCCGGAATCGGCAGCGCGGCAGGGGCGCCCATGGCAGCCTGCTCCGGAGACATGACGAGGATCACCGCGTCGTATCGCCGCGCCAGCCGTGCCGCATCACGCTGCAGGAGCGCCACCAGCCCGTCGACGGGCATGGGGCCATCACCACTCGGAACGACGTCGATCGTGCGATCACGCCCGATGCGCGTGATGCGGGCGGCCTCCGGCCAGCCGGAGCGCCCGTCAACGATTCCGCGCACGCCCGACCCCGGCGTAACGCGCAGCGCAGACGCGACTGCCGACGACGAGGTGTCCGTGTCGATGAGGAGGGTGTCGCGCGCCTCCTGCGCGGCGATGGCCGCGAAGTTGATCGCGACCACGGCGCTCACCGCGGGGCTGTCGCCCGTGACCGTGGCCATCACGACATTGGCGCCCGCGGTGGCGACACTGAGATAGATCAGCTGATGACCGTCCGCGCCGGGATCGATGTACGGAGGACCGTCGCGGTCGGATGCGCGCCGCCCACGCTCGGGCGAGCGGGGAAGTGGCTTTACCACGCCGAGCACGCGCATGCCCGTGGCTCGTTCGACTTCATACGCGCTGGCTACCCGCGGCCGGCGTACTTCGTCCAGCAGCGCGGCGCCGAAGCCGAGCATGGCGCCGAACACCAGCGCAGCGGCGAGCATCGCCGTCGGTGAGGCGCCGACATTGGCGAGGTCCCGGGCGCGCGCCTCACGGAGGTCGAGCGCATGGAGCTCGGCACGCTCGCGCGCCAGACGCGCCGCTACCTCGGCCGCCACGGTGCGCGCGGTGTCCACGGCCTTGAGTCGTGCCATCGTGTCCGGCAGCGGTGCCGTGGCGATGGCCTGAACAGCCGGCGGCGGCGGCGCGAGCGAATCGAGCGCGCGCTGCGTAGCAGCACGGCGAGCGTCGGCGAGCACCTCGATGCTGTGTCCCAACTCGTTCGCCCGCGCGGTGAGCGCCACGAATACCGGGTCTACGCCCCCGACGGCGTTGTAGCTCTCGCGCTCGCGCTCAATGTCGACGAGAGAATCGAGGAGCTGCTTGACGCGCACGTCACCGCGCATCGGCGGCGCCTCGGCGAGGGCGCGATAGGAGGCGAGCAGCGGAGCGTTCGCGGCGCGCGTGAGCAGGCTGTTCAGAAGACTGACGTCGGCGCC
>DASTGQ010000268.1:0-4143 GCA_035718985.1 Gemmatimonadaceae bacterium | reverse complement strand
AGTGGTCGAAGAAGAAGGGGAGCAGACCGATGCCGCGCGTGTTCATGGTGAGCGGCGCGCGATATTCGAGCGAGCCGCCAGCCGCCGCGGTGCCGTACACGCTCGCGGTGGGGAAGCCACGCACGCCGAAGGTGCGCCGTCCCTCGCCCACGGTGTAGCCGGGGATGACTTCCATCGTCGTGCCGCTGGTGCCGCCCACCTCGAGCGCGGTGGCGGCGCGCGAGTCGGCGATGCCGCCGGCCAGGCGCAGTGCGAGCACGTGGTGCGCGAAGCCGGGGAGGTCGAGCGACTTGTAGCCGGCGGCCGTGCCGACGATGGTCATCGATGCGGTAGCCGATGGCGCATCGGTGCGGAAGCGCTCGCGCAGCGTGATTCCGGCCGCGACTCCATCCTCGGGGGAGATGGCGAGTGGCGGGCTCTGGGTGTTGGTCCACACGGCGCCGGCGAAGAGCCGCGGGAAGGTGTAGCCGCGGTGAAACGTGGAATCGAGCAGGCCGAGAACCGACTGCGGTGCGGCGGCAAATGAGCGCCACTCACTGCCCAGCCCCAGCGAGTAGCTCGAGTAGGTGCGGATGTGCGGCTGCACGAAGGTGACTGCGAGCGACGCGTCGCGCGTCCGCTTGAGCACTCGGCCAAGCGAGTTGCCCTGCGCGTCGGTGGCCTCGCCGAGCGAGGTCCAGTCCTGCGACAGCGCGCCATCCACATAGGGGCGACGCAAGCCGGCGTAGCGCACGGACGCGCCGCCGACGGCGAAGCGTCCCGAGGTGGGAAGCGCAGCATAGGCCGCGTAGAGCCAGCGGTTCACGACGTCGTTGCCGCTCGTGGCGAAGCCGAGTCGCAGGTCGTTGTCCGCGCCTGATTCAATGAGCGGATACCAGTAACGCGGCAACAGGGAGCGCCACGGACTGTACGGCGTGTAGGTACCGGCGGCGAGCGCCTCGGTGTCCGCCGTTGCAAGCACGGAGGAATCGGCACGCGGCGCCGCGGAGGGCGCCTGCGGCTGCGCGACGGCAGCTGAGGCGACGCCGACGTGATAGCCGTCGGCGCGGAGCGTAGTCGCGGCGAGGAGCCGGCCGTCAGGGGACAGCTCCGGCGTGAGCACGGCGATTCCGCCCTCGTCGCGCACGACGTGCCAGCCCGAAGACGCCACGGCGAGCTGCGGCGACCCGCTCTCCTCGGTGGTGTACAGGATGGTCTGTCCATCGGGCGACCAGCTCGGCGACGACAGCACCGCGGTGGAGCGCGCCACCTCGATGTAACCCGCGTCGTCGGGGGCGATGACCTCGATGGTGAAGGCGCCGCCGTGGCGACGGTGGGCGACGGCGATGCGCTTTCCGTCGGGCGACCAGCGCGGCTCGCTCCACGTCTCGTCGGGACCGGCGGCGCGGAGGGTGCGCAAATGGTTGCCATTGGGGTCGAGCAGCAGCAGGCTCGCGCGCGCCGGCGCGAGCTGCACGGCGACGATCGTGCCGTTGGGGCTGACATCGGGCTGGACGTAGCGACCGCCGGTGGTGAGGCGCGTGACGCCGCCCGTCCGCGAGGCACGGTACAGGTCGGAGCGGAGCTGTTCGGGCGCGGTGAAGTCAAGCTGCGCGAACAGCAGGCCACCGTCGGATTCCGGCGCATTGGCGCCGCTGGCGTCGCGCCGGCCGAGCCGCGTGCGACGGCCGCCAGTGGTGATGGTGTACGCGGCGTTCGTCTCGCGACCGTCGGTGCCCGTGTAGACGACCGTACTGTCGTCGAGCCAGCGCGGGCTGCTGGCGTAGTAGCCGTGCTTCGTGAGGTCCCGCCAGCCGAGCAGCGGAGGCACGATGTCACCAGCGGAGCGCGTCACGGAATCGCTCCACGCGGCGTACGCCGTGGTGAATGGGATGCCGAAGCCGCGTCTCGCTGCGCGATCGATGGTGAATGGGATGAGCTCCGCGCTCTGCGCGTCGATGAAGCGGCGGATGGACGAATCACCGCGCGTGCGCGCGAGGTAGTCCACGAAGAGTGAGCCGTAGGCGTAGGCGCCTTCGCCGCCTGGAAAGCGCGACGTGCCGGCACCGAGCTGGTCGAGCCGCGGCAGCCGGTGCTCGCGCGCGGCGGCGCGGGCGATCATGCCGTGTTCGGCATCACGCAGGCGGCCGCCCGTCGTCAGTCGCGACTCGTAGTACACGGCGATCCCTTCGGTGAGCCACGAGGGGCCGTACTGGTTGGGAAAGAGGTACGGCGCGCGGCCGAACACGTGCTGCGCCACCGACCAGATGCCGCGCGAACGGTCGAGGTGGAAGATGTGGGTGAGCTCGTGCGTGATGACGATTGCCAGCCAGTCGGCGTTGAGGCGCAGGCCACGATTCTCCACCGGCGGCGTGGCGAAGACGACGATGCGGTTGGTGGGGAAGACGCTGGCGAAGCCGTTGGAGTAGTCGGCGTCGTCGGAGACTAGGATGTCGATTGGCCCACGGGGTGGTACCAGCTCGCTCGACAGTTGCGCGTACGCATGCTCGGCCGCGGCGGCGGCGACGCGTCCCTCGCGCTCGAGCCCCGCGGCGACGTGCACGCGGAAGTGCGGCGTTGCCAGCGTGAGGTAGCGGTGATACGGCGCCGGCTGCGCGTGGGCGAGCGCCGGCACGAGGGCCAGGATGCCCAGCGCGAGGAGCGCGAGGCGACGCATGCTCAGCGCTGGGGAAGCGTGCGGAAGAACTCCTCGAGCCCGTCGGCGATGCCGCGCGCGTAGCGGTCCTGGAACTCCTGCGTGCGCATGGCAGCCTCCTGGTCGGGCATCATGATGAACGCACCCTCGCAGAGCACGGCGGGATACCACGTGCCGCGCACGACGGCGAGGTTGTCGTAGTTCACGCCGAGGTCGATGAGCCCGATGTGCGACACCAGGCCGCGCTGGATGTAGCGCGCGAGCGGCTGGCTCTGCTCGCGGAAGAAGTACGCCCCCGTGCCCGGCGCGACGAACGGGTTGGTGCCGTCAGCATACGCGTTGTAGTGGATGGAGACGAACGCGTTGACGTTCGCCTTGCGCGCGATGATGGGACGGTCGCCGAGGGCGACGGCCGAGTCGGTGGTGCGCGTCATGACGACCGTGGCGCCGCGCTCCTCGAGGAGCTGCTTGAGTCGGAAGCCGACGGGGAGCGTGGCCTGCGGCTCCCACAGCCCGGTGGGGCCGGTGGCGCCGATTGGCGGATGTCCCGGATCGACGGCGATGGTGAGGCCGGCGAGCGGATGGCGCTCGTTGATGGCGGGGCGTCCGCGCAGGCGGAGCACCATCGCGTTGTTCTCCCACAGCACGAGGTAGCCGTAGGGTGCCGCACGCAGGTTCACCGTGACGCGCGCGCGCTCGTCGGTCTCCTGCTTCCACTCCACGGTGGTGATGAGGCTGTCGGCGGCGGAGTAGTTGATGATGTCGGTGTTGCCGCGCACGCCGTAGAGCGTGAGGGAGATGGAGCGCGTTCCTTCCTCCACGAAGTATGGCGCCCGCTGCCCCATCGGCACGATGACATCCTCGCCGAGCGGGGCGCCGCGCACCTTCATGTTGGACATGATGCGCCGCGGCGGCGGCGTGGTGTCGGCGAGCACTCGCGCCTCGGTCGAGTCCACGAAGACGTCGAGGTTCCGGTCGAGTCGCACGCGGTAGAATCCGCCGTCGCGGCCGACGAGCGGCACCACGGTGCCGGGCGCGAAGAACCACTTGTACGTCCCGCCGGCGATCGGGCGGCCATTGACTACCCGGTCGGTGTCCGCGGCGGCGGACGGTTCGCCGATCTGGACGAGGCCGATCGGCTGGCCGGCGTTCAGTGCGGCACGAAGGGTGTCGAGCCGGGCGTTGAGCGCCGCGATGGTATCGGCGCGCGACGTGGCCAGACCGGCGGGCTTGCGGGGCGCCGTGGTATCCGGCGTCACCGTCGGGACGGCGGGCGGCGCGGCCACGCGAGCCGGATAACGGATGTTGCGCACGCTGCGCGCGGTGTCGGCGCCACGCGTGGCGACGAGCGCGTAGCGCGCCGAGTCGGCGGGCGGATTGGCGAGGAAGACGATGAACGCCCCGTTCGGATAGACGCGGGCGGGAACGCCATTCACGGTGAGCGCGGCCTTGCCGCTGCCGATGGAGCCGAAGACGTAGTTGGAGTCGCGCGAGGTGACGACCTGGTT
>DASTGQ010000267.1:0-2229 GCA_035718985.1 Gemmatimonadaceae bacterium | reverse complement strand
GCTCGATGCGATGCAGACCCCTACGCCGCGCGGCGACGCCCGGATTCACTTTCCCCCAGACTCTCGACTCCGGTTCTTCGGTCCATCGGTCCTCCGGTCTTTCGGTCCATCGGTCCTCCGGTCCTCCGGTCCTCCGGTCCTCCGGTCCCCCGGTCCTCCGGTCCTCCTATCCCCTCGCCCTCTCGACCTCCCGCCTCCATCCCTCGTACAGCCGGTCGCTCGCGCCCGCATCGCTCGTCGGCGTGAACGTTCGCTCCAGGTGACGAAAGCCCGGCGTGCCGAGCGGGGGATAGACGCCACCCTGCATCCCCGCCAGGCGGGCGGCGCCCCACGCGGTCGTCTCGAGCACGAACGGCCGCTCCACCGGAATGCGCAGCTGGTCGGCCAGCGTCTGCATCAGCCAGTCGTTCGCCGCCATGCCGCCATCGACGCGCAGCGCCGTGAGCGGTACGCCGTCGTCGGCGAACGCGCCGGCGAGGTCGCGCGTCTGCAGTGCCACCGACTCCAGCGCGGCGCGCACGATCTCGGCACGACCGCTGTCCCGCGTGAGGCCGCTGATCATGCCGCGCGCCTCGGGGTCCCACCACGGTGCACCGAGTCCGGTGAAGGCGGGCACGACGTACACGCCGTTCGACGACGACACGCTCGCCGCCACCCGCTCGCTCTCCGCCGCCGTGGCGATGAGCCGCAGCTCGTCACGCAGCCATTGCACCACCGTGCCCGCGTTGAAGATGCTGCCTTCCAGCGCGTAGGTCGCGTGCCCGTCGAGCTGCAGCGCGATGGTGGTGAGCAGCCGGTGCGCCGACACCACCGGCGTGCTCCCCGTGTGCACGAGCACGAAGCATCCCGTGCCGTAGGTGGCCTTCGCCTCGCCCGGCGAGATGCACTCCTGCCCCACCGCGCCGGCCTGCTGGTCGCCCACCATCGCGCGGACCATCACCGGTGCGCCAAGGACGTCGGCAGCGGTGACACCGTAGTCCGCCGCGCTGTCGCGCACCTCGGGGAGCATCGCGCGCGGCACGCGGAACAGCGCGCAGAGCTCGTCGCTCCATGCCTGCGCATGGATGTCGTAGAGCAGCGTGCGCGACGCGTTGGTGGCGTCGGTGGCGTGGACGCGCCCGCCGGTGAGCTTCCAGAGCAGCCAGGAGTCCACCGTGCCCGCCAGCAGCTCGCCGCATTCGGCCGCGGCGCGCGCACCGTCCACGTTGTCGAGGATCCACGCCAGCTTGGTGGCGGAGAAATACGGGTCGAGCAGGAGTCCCGTGCGCCTCACCAGCGTCGCGGCGCCCCGATCACGTTCGAGCTCGCGGCAGCGGTCGGCGGTCCGGCGGTCCTGCCAAACGATGGCGCGATGCACCGGGCGGCCCGTGGCGCGCTCCCACACCACCACGGTCTCCCGCTGCACGGCGATGCCGATGCCGGCGATGTCGCTCGCGGGAAGTCGCGCCGCGCTCAACGCCTCGCGCGCACACACCACCGTACTCTCATAGATCTCCTCGGCATCGTGCTCCACCCAGCCGTCGCGCGGGAAGTGCTGGGTGAAGGGCGTCTGGATTCGCGACAGGACGGCGCCATCGTCGGCGAAGACCATGGCGCGGGTGCTCGTGGTGCCGGCGTCGAGGGCGAGGGTGGGCACGTGCAACCTCTCAAGGGCAACGGCGAGTACTTCGTACTGGGTACTGAAGTACCGAGACCGACATTCAACCCCCAGCAATGTGCCTCTGCAACGCGGCGGGGGGAAAGCCTCGTCGTCTCGCGGCCACGCATTGCTGTGGCGTCCCGCTGGGTCTCTTTACTTCGTACCTGGATACGAAGTACTCGCCGTTGCGGTTCTGAGACCATCCCTTCCTATTGTATGGAGCCCTTTCCCCCATCCTCCATGTCCCGTCCCGTCGTCCGCCTGCTCCTTTCCGGACTTCTCGTCGCTGCGGCCTGCAAGCCCACCGATGAGCCGCCGGCGCCCGCCGTCTCGCCTGTCGCCGTGCCCGCTGAAGCCCTCAGCGCCATCGACAGCGGGACGCTCATGAGCTACGTGCGCGTGCTCGCCTCCGACTCGCTGCTCGGCCGCGCGCCCGGCACCGTCGGCGAGGACAGGACCATTTCCTACCTCGTCGGACAGTTCGAGACGCTCGGCCTCAAGCCCGGCAACACCGACGGCACGTATATCCAGAAGGTGCCGCTCGTCGGCATCACGGTGACCAACTCGCCCACGCTCACCTTCGCCAAGGG
>DASTGQ010000266.1:0-2324 GCA_035718985.1 Gemmatimonadaceae bacterium | reverse complement strand
CGCGCTACGCGGATCTGGTGTACGAAGGCCGCTGGTGGACCACCGAGCGTGAGGCATACGACGCCTTCGTGAACGTCACGCAGGAGCGCATTACCGGCACGGTCACGCTTCGCCTCTACAAGGGCGCGCTCACCGTCGTCGGCCGGCAGAGCGCGAACGCACTCTACGACGAGCGCTTCGTCACCTTCGGCGAGGACGACGTCTACCAGCAGAGCGACGCAGCGGGCTTCATCCGCCTCTTCGCGCTGCCGGCACGTGTGCGGGCCATCAAGGACCAGGAACTCGCCGCCGCGGCCGTTGCCGCGGAGGCGGCGCCGGGATCGTCGACGGTCGACGAGTCGGCGAGTGAGCTCGCCTCTGTCTGACGTCACGCCAGTGGATCGCGCCATGACGATCACCGACGCCGCCGTCCCGTCATCTGCCAGGCCGGCGGCGAAGCCGTCACACAAGCTGTGGGGCGGGCGCTTCGGCGGCGGCCCCACACCGGAGTTCGACGCCCTCAACAATTCCATCGGCATCGACTTCCGGCTCTGGCCATACGACATCCGCCTCTCCAAGGCGTGGGCCGTCGCGCTCTGGGGCGCCGGCGTTCTGACCCTTGAGGAGAGCCGCGCCATCGAGCGCGGCCTGGATGCGGTCGGCGCCCGGCTTGCCGCGGGTGAGCAGCCGCAGCCCTCGGACGAGGACGTGCATACCCTGATCGATCGCCTGCTGCACGAGGAGATCGGGGACGTCGCCTCGCGCCTGCATACCGGCCGCAGCCGCAACGACCAGGTGGCGACCGCCACGCGTCTCTGGACGATGGACGTATGTCAGCGCCTCGACTATGCCCTGCGCGCGCTGCAGGGCGTCATGCTCGAGCAGGCGGAATCGCTCGAGTCGGCGCTCATGCCGTCCTATACGCACCTGCAGCGCGCCATCCCGGTGTCTGGCGCGCACTGGCTGCTCTCCCACTTCTGGCCGCTCGAGCGTGACCGCGCGCGCCTGCGCGCCGCGCAGCGTTCGACAGCAGTGCTCCCCCTCGGCTCCGGCGCCGTGGCGGGAAGCGCCTACCCGATCTCGCGCGTGCTGCTCCAGGGTACCCTGGGCTTCGACGCGGTCAGCCCGAACTCGATCGACGCGGTCAGCGATCGCGATTTCATCGCCGAGGTGCTCTTCGCGGCGACGCTGATCGGCACGCACCTGTCGCGGTTCGCCGAAGACCTCATCATCTACGGCTCGAGCGAGTTCGGCTTCGTGCAGTTCGGTGAGGGGTATACGAGCGGCTCGAGCATGATGCCGCAGAAGCGGAATCCCGACGCGCTGGAGCTGGCACGTGGTTCGGCCGCACGCATGCTCGGCAATCTCACCACCCTTCTCGCGACGCTGAAGGGGCTGCCGACCAGCTACAACAAGGATCTCCAGGACGACAAGCGCGTGCTGTTCGACGCGACCGACACCCTGCTGCTCGTGCTGCCTGCGACCGCTGGCGCGCTGGCCGAATGCACCTTCCGCAGGGAGCGGATGGCCACGGCGCTTTCCAGCACCATGATGGCCACCGACCTTGCGGACTACCTCGTGCGGCGGGGCGCCACCTTCCGCGAAGCACACGGTGCCGTCGGCTCGCTCGTGCGCGAGGGAGAGGAGCGCGGCGTCGAGCTGACCGCCCTCCCCTTCAGCTCCTTCTCGCGCGCACATCCACGGTTTGGTGAGGATGTCTACGACGCGCTGAGCGCGGCGAACTCGGTGACGCATCGTGAGGTGGAGGGCGGTACCGGTCCAGCCGCCGTGCGTACGCAGCTCGAGGCCGCTCGCACCGCGCTGCTCCCCCCGCCGACGCCGCGCTCCACGAACGCCGCGCTCTGATCGGGCGCGACCGCGCCGGATCAGGGGTGTCGATTCGTCGTGGTGCTGTCCGTCTCGCCGGCCGGTCGCTCCGCGGGGACGCGCTCCTCTCGCGTCGCGGCCTCCGGTGACGCGGAGGACGTCTGGCCCGATTGCGTGGGCTCGCGCACGATGTACGGTCCTTCCACTGCCACGTCCACCGCGCTCGGCGTCAGCTCGCAGAACACTTCGCGCAGGCGCTGGTCGTGCGCCGCATAGCCGGGTCGCGTGCCGGCGAAGGGCGCGTCCAGGAGTTGGAATGCGGTGATCTCGTCGAGGAGATAGTTGCGCCATCCGCCGGCCGGGTCGGACCGACTGTAGCCGGCGCGGAGCCAGCCACTGAGCATCGGTCGCCCGGCGCTGTTGATGCCGAAGCGGTGTGGTTCCACCACGCGGATCAGGTCGCCGTACTCGAACATCACCAGTGACCGGCGCGTGATGGCCGAGCAGATCTGTCCATG
>DASTGQ010000265.1:0-4824 GCA_035718985.1 Gemmatimonadaceae bacterium | reverse complement strand
ATCGCGCACTGACGCGGCGATGTCGTGGAGCATCTCGCGCCCTTCCACAGAGCACGGACCGGCGATGACGGTGATGTCATTCCCGCCGATGGTTGCATCGTCGCCGATGCGCACCACCGTGCGGTTCACGCTGAACTCGCGCGACGCGCGCTTGTACGGCTTGAGCACCGGCATCACCGACTCCACGCCCGGGAGCGAGCGAAGCGGGACTTCGGCGAGCCTCGCCTCGTCGCCGATGCAGCCGATGATCGTGCGCTGCTCACCGCGCGAGAGGTGGGTGTGCAGGCCGGCCGACTCCACGCGCTCGCGGATATGATCGAGCTCGGTGTCGGAGATGTCGGGGCGGGTGATGATGATCATGACGGGAAACCGGACGAATGGAGGAGGTGCGCCAACGAAAAACGGCCCGTGGAATTCCACGGGCCGTCGGGGTCTCGCAGGCGGTGAGCTGTCGTTGCCTCAGTCGCGCGTGCGTCTCCATCCACGGCCCGTCGAGGGACGGCCGTAGTAATACGAGAAGACGTAGCTCGAGCGCTGCGCGGAGGACATGGCCCCACGATAGGACCCGAGCGGTGGGTTCGTCAAGAGCGAAGTGATAAGAGTTCGAAAGCGGGATGAACGGAACGAGCCGGATCGGAAGAACGAAACGGCAGGATTCTCGCCGCGACTGGGAAGGTGGCCTTCTCCGCTCCGACCGCTTTTCCGAGTCGCGCATGGATCTGTCGAGTCGCGGACATCAGCTCGCTGCTGCATCATTCCGCCATGCGCCTTTCTTTCACCCTCCCGCTCCTCCTCACCGCGCTGCCCGCGTTCGCCCAGCAGGGTCGCGTGCGCGCCCGTGACCTCGGCGTCGCGCCGGGCATCTTCGCGCCCGGTCCGCTCAACGCCATTACCGATGTCAGTGGCGTGAAGGTCGGCCAGACGACGATCGTCTCCGGCGACTCCATTCACACGGGGATCACCGCCATCCTCCCCGTCGGTGACAATCCCTTCTTCGACCGCGTGCCCGCCGCGGTGTTCGTCGGCAACGCGTTCGGGAAGCTCGTCGGCTCCACGCAGGTCGGGGAGCTCGGCGAGCTGGAAACGCCCATCCTGCTCACCTGCACGCTCTGCGTCTGGCGCGCCGCCGATGGCCTCGTCGCCGAGCTGCTCGACATGCCCGGCATGCAGCGCGTGCGCTCCATCAATCCGGTCGTCGGTGAGACCAATGACGGTGGGTTGAACGACATCCGCTCGCGCCCCGTCACGCGCGCCGACGTCCATGCCGCACTGTCGAACGCATCGTCAGGACCGGTGGCGGAAGGGAGTGTCGGCGCCGGTGCGGGCACCGAGGCCTTTCAGTGGAAGGGCGGCATCGGCACCTCCTCGCGCCTGCTCCCGAAATCACTCGGCGGCTTCACGGTGGGCGTGCTCGTGCAGACCAACTTCGGCGGCGTGCTCCAGGTCCTCGGCGCACCGGTGGGGAAGGAGCTCGGGCGCTACGCCTACCGCAGCGCCGTCGAAGGCACGCGTGGCGACGGCTCGTGCATGATCGTCGTCGCCACCGATGCACCCATCGGTGAGCGAAACCTCAAGCGTCTCGCCGCGCGAGCCATGATGGGTCTCGCGCGCACCGGTTCCAGCTTCTCCAACGGCTCCGGTGATTTCGCCATCGCCTTCTCGACGTCGCCGAACGTGCGACGGCTGTCAGCCACGGTGTCGCCCGCCGGGACTGGCACCGTGCAGTTCCAGACCACCGAGCTCCAGAACGACGACGTCTCACCGCTCTTCGAGGCCGTGATCGAGGCCACCGAGGAAGCCATCTACAACTCGCTCTTCATGGCGACGCCGGTCACCTACCGCGGGCGCACCGCGGACGCGATTCCCCTCGACAAGGTTCGCGAGATCCTCGATCGCTATCACGTCACCAAACGGTGATGCAGGTCACGCTCATGCCGGTGTATTGAGGCGTCTCACGCCCGAAAGCGGCGTCAGCCGTGAATTTTCCGCCGGGAAACCTGCCTCGACACTGGTCGTGTGCACGCGCGTTGCTACCTGGAGGTGGTGCAAACGCCGCCCTCCATCCGGAGGCGGACTCGCCCGTACCCGTAGCAACGAGGTGCAGCATGAAACGATGGCTCAATTTGACTGGCGCGCTGCTGTTGATCGGCGCAGCCGCGCAGGCGCAGGCCACCACGACCAGTGACCGCCACATTCCCGTACACAAGGACATGAGCTCGGCCGGCGAGGTCCAGCTCACGCCCTCGGCGGCTGATTCCGCCGACATCGCCGCTGCTCGCGCGGGCGGCTACTGGTACCGTCCCTCGTCCACGTCGTGCAGCAACATGAACCTCGGCGAGGCGGCGAACGTCCAGATGCAGACCAGCATGTACGATCCCGCCACCATGATCGCGCCCGACTCGGCGAAGAAGATTGCGCTCTGCGCCATCCCGGGGCAGATCGGCTCCGGCGAGATGAACATGAGCGGCAACCGCGCCGAGTACGAGATCGCCATCATCCCGAACGGGAAGAAGACGTACTCCAAGGTGATCGTCGACGCCCAGACGGGCGCCGTGCTCTCCACGAAGCAGTTCGGCGGTGCGCGCGGCCTTGCCGGCTGGGTGCGCGAGAGCCTCGAGCACAAGCAGAACAAGACTCCGTAAGTCTTCAACGTGCGGGCTCGGCGAGGCGTAGTTTCAACAACCTCCTCACCGGGCCCCACGACATGCGCGTCCGTTCCATCGCCGCCCTTCTCGGAGCGGCCGTACTCGGTCTTCCTTCCGTCGCCCGCGCGCAGTCGCGGCCCGTACCCACCCCGGCATCGGTGATCGGCTTCGTGCCCGGCACCGACCGCAAGCTTCCCACGTGGAAGCAGGTCACCGACTACTTCGCTGCCCTCGATGCCGCCTCGCCGCGCATCCAGGTCCACACGCTCGGCAGGACGACGCTCGGCCGCCCGTTCATCGCCGCCTTCATCGGCGATCCCGCCACGATCGCCAACCTCGGCAGGCTGCGCGACGACGCACGCAAGCTGGCTGACCCGCGGCTCACCACGGCGGCGCAGCGCGCGGCGCTGATGCGCGACGGCAAGGTCGTCGTGCTCGTGACGTCGAGCATCCACTCCACGGAAGTCGGCGGGATCCTCACCCCGCTCGATCTCGCCTACAAGCTCGTCACGGGCGAGGACGCCGAGGCCAGGGCGATCCGCCGGAATACCGTCGTTATGCTCGTGCCCTCGCTCAACCCCGATGGCGTGGACATCGTCGGCGACTGGTACCGCAGTTCGCTCGGTACGAAGTGGGAGGGCACCAGCCCGCCGACGCTGTACCACTACTACACGGGCCACGACAACAACCGCGACTGGTATGCGTTCACGCAGGTCGAGACGCAGATGGTCATCGACTCGCTGTACTCGCCGTACCACCCGCAGATCGTCAACGACATCCATCAGCAGGGCTCCAGCGGCACGCGGATCTTCATCCCGCCGTACATGGATCCGATCGAGCCGAACATCGATCCCATCCTCATCGCCGGAGTGGCACAGATGGGGAAGTCCATGACCTGGCGCATGACGTCGGCCGGCTTCACCGGCATCGCCAACAACACGTCGTACGACGCGTGGACGCCGGCGCGCGCGTATCAGCATTACCACGGCGCCATCCGCATCCTCACCGAAACGGCAAGCGCCGCCTTGGCCTCGCCCATCACGGTGAGCTTCGATTCGCTGCGTGCCGGCTACAACGTGGACCCGAAGGTCACCGGCGTGGACTTCCTCACCACGTGGAAGGGTGGGCCATGGAAGATCGGCGACATCGTCCGCTACCAGACGGCGGCCTCGTGGGCGCTGCTCGCCCAGGCGGCGGACGATCGCGCGCTCTGGCTGTCCAGCTACGACGAGGTCGAGCGTCACGCCGTCGCCGGCAACCACGCCCCAGGCCGCGAGGAGTGGCCCTCGGCGATCGTGATTCCCGTGCAGCCGGCGCGCGACACGGCCGTGAATGCGGCGCTCCGCATCCTCCAGCGAGGGCAGGTGGAAGTGCGCCGCGCGACTGACGCCTTCACCGCCAACGGTCACGATTTCCCCGCCGGAAGCTACGTCATCCACATGGCGCAGCCGTATGCCGCGTTCGCCAAGACGCTGCTCGAGCCGCAGCACTATCCCGACCTGCACGAGTATCCCGGCGGTCCACCCAAGCGGCCGTACGACGTCGCCGCGCACACGCTCCCGCTCCTCTTCGGCTTCGACGTCGCCTTCATCCCCGACAGCGTCACCGTGCCGACGACGATGCTCGCGCCGGTGCCGCCGACGCGCTGGTTTGCGCCCGGCCTCAGCGACTCGCATGCCCGGCGGATCGCCATCTTCCGCAACGCGTCGCCGTCGATGGATGAAGGGTGGACGCGCTGGGTATTCGACCAGTACCGCATTCCGTTCACGATGCTCACGGCGCGCGACATCCGGGCAGGCAACCTCGCATCGCGGTTCGACGCGATCATCATTCCCGACCAGAACCCGCGCGCCATCGAGCGTGGCCCGAATGGCAACTACCCCGACTCGCTGAAGGGTGGGCTTGGCACGGAAGGCGCCGCCGCGCTCGGCGCGTTCGTGGACGCCGGTGGAACTCTGCTCGCCTTCAACGACGCGAGTGAGTACGCCATCGATGCGCTCGCGCTGCCCGTGAAGAATGTCCTCGCCGGAGTGCGCCCGAGCGACTTCTACGCGCCGGGCTCCGTCATCAAGGTCGAGTTCGACCGCGCGAATCCGTTGGCCACCGGGCTGACCGCCCCTGAGTCAGGAGTCTGGTTCGAGACCTCACCCGCGTTCGACGTCATCGACTCCACGCGGGC
>DASTGQ010000264.1:0-2306 GCA_035718985.1 Gemmatimonadaceae bacterium | reverse complement strand
GCTCCGGTGGTATCACGGAACCCGCCCACGTGAGAAAGGACTTCCCCAGCGGCACGCTGATCGCACCAACACGGTGGCCCTGGGCGAACGCGGCGGCGGGTCGCACGTCCACGGCGAGAGCCCCTCGCTCGAGAGCGCCCAGTAGCTCCGGGCCGGTCAGGTCATCGCGCTTCGCCGACGACGGGGCGCCAGCCGCATTGATGCGCTTCATGCGCGCAAAGTAGGCTGGCGGCTCGGGCTGTCCTTCGAGCACGCCAGTCTCGAACTCGGCCTCGCTCTGGAGCTGGAGTGCCCAGTTGGTCATGCGCTCGTAGCCCAGCGTGCTCTGAGGCACGGCGCCGAGCGACTTTCCGCACGCCGAACCGGCACCGTGGCCCGGCCAGATCTGCAGATGATCCGGGAGCGGGGCGAGGCGCTGGAGCGATGCGTACAGCTGGCGCGCCGCCTCGTTCATGCTGCCCGTCACGCCCACGGCGCGCTCCAGCAGGTCCGGACGCCCGACGTCGCCGACGAAGAGGAAGTCACCGGAAAGGAGGCCGATGGGGACGTCGGTGGTGGCACGGTCGGTGAGGACGAATGCGATGTGTTCCGGCGTGTGTCCGGGTACGTGAAGTACGTCGAGGCGAAGACGGCCCAGCTCGATCATGTCGCCATCAGCAAGCCAGCGCGCACGCGGAAACGCGGAGCGACGGTAGCCCGCCGTGCCCGGTCCCGCACCAGAGAGGAGCAGCTCTGCCCCTGCCGCACTCGCGAGCGCAGCAGCGCCGGAGACGAAGTCGGCGTGAAGGTGCGTCTCGGTCACCATCGTGACGTGCACCCCTTCCTGCCTCGCGACTGCGAGGTAGAAGTCCGGATCGTTGAGCGGGTCGACGATGATCGCGTCGCCCGAGCTCTGGCAGGCGATGAGGTAAGCCGCCTGGGCAAGGCGTTCGTGGTAGAGGCGGCGGAAGAGCATGGCGCGCGTTGGCTCGTTGCTTGTGAGCGACTCCCGGAGGGATTAAACTACATGATTCGTCCCTCGTGATCGACGTTCGGTCCGCACCGGGCGAGGACTGCGTGCGTAGCTCAGCTGGATAGAGCGCTTGCCTCCGGAGCAAGAGGTCGTGGGTTCGAATCCCGCCGCGCGCACTGCTTCATGCGAGAAACCCCGTCGCGACCTGGCCGCGACGGGGTTTCTCGCAGCCGAACCGCTCCCCGCTCGCGCTCGCAGACTCCGGCACAACCGTGGACGCTCGCGCGCAAGGCATTGCCTTGCAAGTGCTTGCGTCGGTCGCAGCTCCGGGGATGGCGGCCCTTGGCCCGATCTACAGCTGTCGCTGCCGGCGCACCACACCCATGAGTGCCACCGCGAGGAATCCGAGGGCAAGACCGAGGATGTAGCCAGCCGCCCCCCACGCCCAACCCATGCGCCAGCCCCCGTGCACGAGGCCGATGCAGACCAGCACCGCGCCCGTCACGCCGCCAAGACGCTGGCCTCGCTCGAGTGGCGTCGGGGGACGCACGACGCCAGTTGGTGGCTCCTGGCGAGCGATGGCCGGCCAGGCATTCCAGGAAGCCAGGACGGCCGTCAGGACCCCGCGCCATCCTGCCTGGACGAATCCAGCGATGACGAGGGCTATCATGAACAGCCCGGCGAATCCCTGAATTCCGCCGTACCTTACCAAGCACTCCTCCGGAATGAACTTCGGCGCAAATAGATCGCGCGCGCCGGGAACGCACAAGGATCGGTCCGTCGCAACGGACCGGAAGATGCCATGAGCAGACGCATGCCCACCCTGATTCGTCGCTTCGCGCTGGTCACCCTCGTCGTCGCTGCCGCATGCGGAGGCGGTGACTTCGTCGCGCCGAAAGCCGCCCCGCTGAGCACCTTCACCTTGCACAGCTTCAATGGCGGAGCACTGCCCGCGGTCATCAGCACCGACGCGAGCAGCCAGGTCTCGCTGCTCGATGACAGCTTCGTGTTCCAGGACAACGGGACCTACGTGGAGCGGGGGCACCTGCGCACGACCCGCAGCGGGGTCAGCACCGTACAGACGCTCGAGTCGCCTGGCACCTACACGCGCGACGGGACAGGGATCACGCTCGTGAGCAGCTCCGGTACGATCAACGGGTCGTTCACGGACGACACGACGCTGACGATCCTCGCCGGTCTGAACACGCTTGTCTTCCGGCGCTGACCGCCTCCCCCTTCCTGCTCTCTTCCGATGGCGCGTCGACTCTCCTGGTCTGACGTTCGCGGTGGCCTCATCGCCTGCACGGTGTTGCTCGTCGCCGTGGCAGTCATCCTCAGGTTCTCGCGTGTCGGC
>DASTGQ010000263.1:0-2403 GCA_035718985.1 Gemmatimonadaceae bacterium | reverse complement strand
CGGCTCCATCCTGCTGATCAAGGGATTCCTCGAGCAGAACGGCATCCACGTGGAGCCGACGCACCTCGCGCTGTGGGCGGTGCCCACCGCCCTCTCGGCGTGGCTGATCCACAACACGCGCCTGGTGCTGCTCGACCGATCACTGAAGCGCGAGCTGGCGCCGAGGACGGCGGCCGGCTCGAACGCTGCTCCGACCACCGAGCCTGCCACCGCATCGACCACCGGTCCGACCACGGAGGACGCCGCGTGATCCGGCTGGAGCACGTCTACGTCGTGATGGGGCTGCTCCTCGCCGGCGTGTCGGTGGTGAATGCGCGCGATGCGAGCAACAGGCGACGGTGGAACAACGCGATCTTCTGGGGGCTGTACGCGATCACCTTCCTCGTCGGCTCGCGGATTCCGCACTTCGCCAGCGGCTGCCTGGTGATCGGCATGGTGCTCGTGGCGAGCATCGGCAGGCTGGGCCAGGGAACGCGGGAGAGTCGCACGCCAGCGGAACGCGAGGAGAGCGCGACACGGCTGGGGAACCGGTTGTTCGTGCCGGCATTGACCATTCCCGCCGTGACGCTGCTCGGGACGTTCACGCTGAAGCACCTCTCCGTGAACGGGGTGCCGCTGGTGGATCCGGCGCAGATCACCATCATCTCGCTCGCCATCGCCACTGTCGTGGCGCTCGTCGTCGGGATGGTGATGCTGCGCGCACCGCTTGCCGCGCCGATCCAGGAAGGGCGGCGCCTGTTCGACGCGGTGGGGTGGGCGGCCGTGCTGCCGCAGATGCTCGCCGCGCTGGGGGCGCTGTTCGCCGTGGCGGGGGTGGGCAAGGTGGTGGCCGACCTCGCGGGGCGCTGGCTTCCGCTCGGCAGCCCGTTCGCGGCGGTGGTGACGTACACGGTGGGGATGGCGCTGTTCACGATGATCATGGGCAACGCCTTCGCGGCGTTTCCCGTGATGACGGCGGGGATCGCGCTGCCGCTCATCATGACGCGCTTCGGCGGGGACGTGGTGGTGATGTCGGCGGTGGGGATGCTCTCCGGCTTCTGCGGCACGCTGATGACACCGATGGCGGCGAACTACAACATCGTCCCTGCCGCGCTGCTCGAGCTGCCCGACGAATACGCGGTGATCCGCGTGCAGATCCCGACCGGGGTGCTGCTGCTCGCGGTGAACACGGTGATCATGTACCTCTTCGTCTACCGGCACTGATGGCCATGCTCACGCTCACGCCGAAGCTGGCGTCCATCTTCGCGCGGCTCGCGCTCTCGCACGTGGAGCGCGAGTACCCGACCAAGCTGGACCACGTCCTTCGCGGGCCGGCGGACCTCCGCTCACCGCGCGACCTGCACCCGCTCTTCTTCGGCAGCTTCGACTGGCATTCCTGCGTGCACGCGTACTGGCTCCTCGCCTCGTTGCGCCGCCACTGTCCCGAGATCGCGGAAGCGGCGGCCATCGAGGGCCTCTTCGCGCGCCAGCTCACGGACGAGAACGTCGCGGCCGAGGTGGAGTATCTCGGGCAGCCGATGCGTGGCGGCTTCGAGCGACCGTACGGCTGGGCGTGGGTGCTGAAGCTCGCCGCCGAGCTGTCGCGCCAGGACGATGGATCGTGGGCGGCGACGCTGGCGCCGCTCACCGACGCCATCGTGGCGCGGTTCGCCGAGTTCCTGCCGAAGGCGACGTACCCGGTGCGGGTGGGGACGCACTACAACACGGCGTTCGCGATCACGCTGGCGCTCGACTATGCCGACGCCGTGCACGACGACGAGCTGGGTACGCTGCTGCGTGAGAAGGCGGTGGCGTGGTACGGCGACGACGTGGAATGCCAGGCGTGGGAGCCGAGTGGGGACGACTTCCTGTCGCCGGCACTGACCGAAGTCGAGTGCATGCGGCGCGCGCTGGCCGATTCCGACTTTCATCGATGGCTGGACAGCTTCCTGCCGCGAATCGAGGCGCGCGAGCCGGCGACGCTGTTCGAGCCGGTGACGGTGAGCGATCGCTCCGACGGCAAGATCGCCCACCTCGACGGCCTGAACCTGAGCCGAGCCTGGTGCTGGCGCTCGATCGCGCCGGTGTGGCCCGAAGGCGACGCGCGGCGCGCGATCGCGCACCAGGCGGCGGCGGCGCACCTGGCGGCGAGCCTGCCGCACGTGGCGGGAGATTACATGGGGGAGCACTGGCTGGCATCCTTTGCCGCGCTGGCGCTGATGACCTAGGACATTCCGCTCCCTCACTCCGAAGTTCTCGGTTTTCAGTGGGAGAGGTCGGGAGTGGCACGGCAAAGCTGAAAGTTGCAGCTGTCAGCTGACTGTTGAACTCGTAGACCTGCCCTCGGCGAGAGTGCGTCGCGGCGAGGTCACAATGGGACGGTGGGGCGGAACTCACGACTGCGCTACAACCGCAGTTCCGAAG
>DASTGQ010000262.1:0-3819 GCA_035718985.1 Gemmatimonadaceae bacterium | reverse complement strand
GAGGGACTTCGCCGCCGACTCTGCGGCTTCCGCCTTGCGCAGGCAGGCGGCAACGTCGCCCGCGAGCGTGTGCAGCTCCTCCAGGCGCTTGGGGTCCACCGATGCGGCCAGCGCGTGCAGCTCGCGGCGCAGCGTCCACAGCGCGTAGAAGCGCCCCCCCACACCCCCGAGGAACCCGGAGAGCACCGCCGCCAAGCACAAGGGAAGCATCTGCGCCACGGGCTAACGTCTACCTGAACACCTGTTCAGCTGTCAAGCGCGCATCGATTCGCGTATGGGGGGAGGGGGGGTGGGAGGGAGGGAGGCAGCCTTTCCGCCGACCGACCGGAAGAACGCGACCCGAAGGGGCGCCACCGCAAAGGTGTTCAGCTTGTACCGATTGTCGCAGCTCGGCTAGGTTGAAAGAGTGGACCGGGGCGGTACGTGCCGCCCCGGTCCGGTGTGGCGACTGAACGGGCTGCAACCCGTCCGACTCGGCCAGCGCCACCCCGAGGCTAGGACCCTCGGAGCACCAGCAGTATGGCTGATAAGAAGCGTTCTGTCGTCTGGACGGGGTAGGACCGCAACCCGTGGCACTGAACATCGAAGTCGAAGAGGCTGGAGAGGCCGACTTCCTCGAGGAGCTGGCTCCGTCGATTGAACTGCTCTGCCTCAAGTACGGCGCTCGCATCACCCTGCCGGTGGACATTCGCGCCGAGGAGAACTTCGCCAAGGCGCAGGAAGCCGCAGCTCTCCTCGGACTGCGCTTGACCAGGTACCCGCGCTGGTACCTCGGGGATGATGATGAGGTAGGGCGGGGAATGGACCGACTGACCTTCGAGGCCATCGAACGTCACGCCATCCTGCTGGCGTTCGACAACGCAGCGACGATGAGGAAGGCGGCGCAGCGATGAAGCGCCTCTTCTCCTCGGACACCGCTCTGCTTGAAGGCTTCACAGTCAAGGAGGAGGACGACGACACCGCGACGTTTACCTGCAAGGGCAAGGACGGCGATGGCGAGCCGTGCCCTCGGGTCTGGAACGTGGACGTGAACGCGGATGGCACGTTGGACCGTGGCATCCGCAACGCGCTGCTGGCTCACGCCAAGGCGCACTCAGGGGGGTTCTCCAAGATGCGGAGGATCTCATGAGGGACTGGCTGCTCTGGTTCCTCAGCGTCTGCATGGTGGCCACGCTGGCCTGTTACGCCTACCTCCTCTACCTCGCTTTCGTCGGCGCGGCGCCGCCATGAAGCCGCGCTACTGGAAGAGGAAGTCGGCACAGGACGTCCTCGACGCCGCCCGCAAGAAGGTGTCGAGGGGAACGCGCTACTTCAACGACGCCAAGGAGCTGCTTGAGCTGGTGGCGCAGAAGCTGGGCGTGGAACGCGCCGTGTTGCAGGCCCGCATCGAGTCGCTGGAGAACCCGACGCTCTTTGCGGAGAAGCACACGCTGCCTCAGGTGGAGTCACCGAAGGCGATGTTCGACCGGGTCTTGCGAGAGCTGAACGAGTCGGAGTAGAAGCTACTCACTCGGGCAGGTCACGAACGCCCCCCCCGATGCACACGTGCTAGGCGGGGGCGTTCGTTTGTCCGGCGCACGGGACTGTTGCTCGCGCCGATGCGATGCCCGAACCAAGCAGCGATGACGGGGAGCAGCGCCAGCAGGAAGTCCTGCAGGAAGGCATCCCACGGCTTGGCCGACTCCGCCGCCGCGAGCTGTAGACCAGCGAACGCCACGAGCAAGCTAACCCTTGACAAGGCTCTCTCCCTCGGGGGTGGCGTTCACCACCGTCACCCCGCTGGCCATCGCGTCTACGTCGTCGCGCACCGCGCTGGCGATGCGCAGCCATGCCTCTGCGGGGAGCTGCACGCACTGCGAGTCGTTCACTGTCAGCTCGTAGACCGGGGTCGTGTGCCCGGCTGGCGTCAAGCGAACGACGTGGAAGTGATGCACGCGAATCACAGAGGCCACGTCGCGGGCGGTTCGGCCCATTCAAAGGAAACGTCGAGGGCGACGTTGAATCCCACCGTCCAAACCGCCACGTTCTCAACGACGCTCGTCTCGATGAGGAAGTCGGACCCTTTGATTTCAAATGGAGTGTTTGCAGGAATGCCAAACCGCTTCCATTGCGTTCCGAGGATGGCGACTGCCGAGCCCGCGAAGACGGTACTGGTGTTTCCGGGCGGCGCGACTCCGCCCCGGAGATTCTTCGCAGCGCCGGGCGCCACCTGCTGGACGAAGCCCGCGCCGCCCGAGTCCGTGAGCACCACTTCAGCGGCGACGCTCGTCTGAACCCAGATGCTGCGGACAAGGTTCTTCTGGTTCAGCGCGGTGACCAGCTCGACACCGGAAGACTGCCCCGCAACGGCAGGCTGATTGAAGGTCGCGCCGAAACAGAAGCCGCTCCGGAGCAGCTCGGTCCACTCGTTGCGCACCGACAGACCGAGCGGCGAGACTTCAGACCCGTAGCCGGAGAGCGCGACGACCAGGCGCCGCTTCAGCTCGGGGTATCGCTCCTCCAGCGACGCGAGGATGCCGCCCAGCTCCTCCATGCTCGACGCTTGCAGTTGCGCCGCGAGCGTCGAGCACGTCAGGTTGTCCACTCCGCCGAGGCCCATCGTGTCCTCAGCGGATGGCGCGCGTGTCCGCCGCCCAGTAGTTCACGATGGCGCCGGCGGTGGTGTTGCGAAGGCGCACCGCCGCTCGGACGCCGGCGGGTATGACGTGCTCGATGCACACGTCGTCGGGCACGATGGGGAAGCGGTTGGCCAGCGAGATGAACTGGTCGTCCATCGCCAGCTTGCTGTTGAGGATGAGGGAGGCTCGCATGCCGGTGGCGGCCGCCACCGCCGCGATGCGGATGCGCGTCGGTCGCCGCGTGAACTCCTCCAGCAGGCCCGCGAGCAGGTTGGAGCTGCTGGCGTTCGCTCCCACCGACACGGTGTCGCTCATGCGCGGCATGTTACTTCGCTCCCTTCCGCGCCTTCAGGTAGCGCGCGACGTGCGGCGCCTGCGCGCCGTGCTTGGTGTGCGGCGTTCCAGCCGCTGCGAGCCGCGCCAGGTCGTGCCGGCTCGGCACCCCGACGTGCGCATGCTGGCGCATGTGCTCGTGCGCCTGCTGGCTCGTCTCCTCCCGCTGTGTCTCCTGCTCGAGGACGACGTCGTCCAGCTCGCAGTTGTCGGGGTCGAACGGGTGGGGGACTCCGAACGGGCAGACGCCTTCCCTCGTGCCGAGGAGCGCCAGGTCTGCCGGGACCTTGTGCTTGTTGTCGTCTCCGACGGGCATCGCTTACCTCTTCCTGCTCTTGCGGTGCCGCACGGGCGCCGCGTGGTGCCGGTGGATTCCGGCGAGACTCGCGTAGTGGCGGAGCATGTGCTTGTACCGCTCCGCCCGCTTGATGCGCTTGAGGACCGTGTGCAGGTGCGGCCCTCGCCTGCCGCGCCGCCCGCGCTTCACGGTGTACTGCGCGATGAGGAACAGCAGGTCCTCGGCTCCGATCCCGAAGGCCGCGCTCACGGCGGGCAGGCCGTACTTGCCCACGAGCAGCGCGATGCTGTGGAGCGCGACGTGCTTCCCGACGCGCGCCGCGATGGCCTGCAGGATGCCCTTGGTCCGCCCGGCCGTCTGCGAGCGGAGCTGCACGCTCGGACTCGTCCCGAGGTTCGGGAGCGCGCCCTGGTCCGGACCGCTGTACGTGATGCCTTTCGGTCCGCCGATGGAGAGCCCGGCGAGCTGCGCGGCCGTGGCCAGTCCGAGGCCCGCGCTCACGCCAGGGATGGAGCCGTCGAAGGGAAGCTCGCTCTCCCCCGGCATGATGCTCCCGTCTTCCACGTCCGC
>DASTGQ010000261.1:0-2706 GCA_035718985.1 Gemmatimonadaceae bacterium | reverse complement strand
CGACGGGCCCTCGCGATCCCCTCGAGCGGCTTCCGCATGGACACCGCCGCGCTCCGGGCGCGCCTCGACGCCTGCGCTCGCGACGGCGTCCCCGTCATGGCCGTGGTGGCGACCGCCGGATCCACCGCCACCGGCTCGTTCGACGACCTCGAGACGATCGGCCGCCTCTGCGACGAGCGCGACATCTGGCTGCACGTGGACGGCGCGCACGGTGCATCGGCGCTGCTGAGCGAGCGGCACCGGCACCGCGTGCGCGGCATCGGGCAAGCGCGGTCCATCGCGTGGGACCCGCACAAGATGATGCTCCTTCCGCTCAGCGCCGGCGTGGTGCTCGTACGCGACGAGCGCGACCTCGACGCCGCGTTCACGCAGCGCGCGCCGTACCTCTTTCATGGTGCGTCGGGCGAGCGCGTGATCGACCAGGGCGTCCGCAGCTTCCAGTGCTCGCGCCGCGCCGACGTGCTCAAGCTATGGGTGGCGCTCCAGCGCTATGGCACTGCGGGCATCGGGGCGCTGTACGACCGCCTGTGCGACGTGGCCGCCGCGATGCACGACCAGCTCGTGGCTCATCCGTCGTTCGAGCCCGTACACCGGCCCGAGTGCAACATCCTCTGTTTCCGCTGGGTGGGTGACGGCTCCCTGACCGATGCCGCGCTCGACGAGTTCAACCGCGACCTGCGCGAGCGCTACAACCGCTCGGGTCACGGCTGGATCACTGCCACCAACCTCGGCGGGAGGCGCGTGCTGCGGGTGACGATCATGAACCCCCGCACCGGTCCGGACGACGTGGCCGAGGTGATTGCCGGCCTCGAGAAAGAGGCGCGACGCGCCGGGTAGGGAACGCTGGGCAAGGCGAGTGGATTCGAAGTTGCGACGCCAGGCACGTGGGCGGGTGAGCAGGCAGGGGCGATGAAGTTCTCGTCTCCTGACCTTCCACTCCCTCACCTACTCACCTACTCACCTACTCACCTACTCACCTACCCACCTACCCACTCCGTGCGCTTCCAGAGCATCCTCGAGACCATCGGCAACACGCCTGAAGTCCGCATCAACCGGCTCTATCGCGACATTGCACCCAACGCGGACGTGTGGCTCAAGCTCGAGCGCGCCAACCCGGGCGGGAGCATCAAGGACCGCATCGGCATCGCCATGATCGAGGATGCCGAGCGTCGTGGCGTCATCGGTGAGGGGAGCGTGATCGTGGAGCCGACGTCGGGGAACACCGGCATCGGCCTCGCCATGGCCGCGGCGGTGAAGGGTTATCGCCTCATCATCGTCATGCCGGAGTCGATGTCCGTGGAACGGCGTCGCGACATCGCGGCCTATGGTGCCGAGCTCGTGCTCACGCCCAAGGAAGCGGGAACGAAGGGCGCCATCGCGAAAGCCGAGGAGATCGTGACCAGCACGCCGAAGGCGTGGATGCCGCAGCAGTTCGTGAATCCCGCGAACCCGGAGATCCACCGTCGCACCACGGCGCAGGAGATTCTCCGCGACTTCCCCGAGGGACTCGACGTCCTGATCACCGGCGTCGGCACCGGCGGCCACATCACCGGCGTGAGCGAAGTATTGAAGAAGGCGTGGAAGGGCTTCAGGACCTTCGCCGTGGAGCCGGCCAAGTCGCCGGTGCTGAGCGGAGGCGAGCACACACCGCACAAGATCCAGGGCGTGGGTGCCGGCTTCGTGCCCGGCAACTTTCATCGCGACGCGGTGGACGGCTTCATCCAGGTGACGGAAGAGGACGCCTACAAGTACGCGAAGCGCGCCGCGCGCGAGGAAGGCATCTTCGTCGGCCCATCCTCCGGCGCGACGCTTGCCGCCGTAGCGAAGAAGCTCCCCGACCTGCCCGCAAAGACCCGCGTGCTCGCCTTCTGCTATGACACGGGGGAGCGGTACCTGTCGGTGGAAGGCTTGTTCGATTGATGGCGTTCGTCGATGTGTCCGTTCGTCGATGTGTCCGTTCGTCGGCGTGTCGGTTCTTCGGTTTACGGCGTGCCTCGGTCAGTCCCTGCGTCCCGACGTCGGCCGTAAACCGAAAAACCGAAGAACCGAAGAACCATTTCGATGGTGATTAGCATGCAAAAGAGATCGCTGCGCAACCTCGAAGTCTCCGCCCTCGGCCTCGGCTGCATGGGCATGTCGGAGTTCTACGCCGGCCGCGACGACACGGAGTCCATCGCGACGATCCATCGCGCGCTCGAGCTCGGGATCACCTTCCTCGACACCGCGGACATGTACGGCCCGTTCACCAACGAACGGCTCGTCGGTCGCGCCATCAAGGGGAAGCGCGACCAGGTGGTGCTCGCCACCAAGTTCGGCAACGTGCGCAGCGAGGAAGGCGCGTTCCTCGGCATCGAGGGATCGCCCGACTACGTCCGCAAGGCGTGCGATGCGTCGCTCCAGCGTCTGGGCGTGGACCACATCGACCTCTACTACCAGCACCGCGTGGATACCAAGGTCCCGATCGAGGACACGGTCGGTGCGATGGCCGAGCTGGTGAAGCAGGGCAAGGTGCGCTTCCTCGGCCTGAGCGAGGCGGCACCGGCGACGATCCGCAAGGCGAACGCAGTGCATCCCATCACGGCGCTGCAGAGCGAGTATTCGCTCTGGAGCCGCGACGTGGAGGACGAGATCCTGCCGACGTGCCGCGAGCTCGGCATCGGCTTCGTCGCGTACAGCCCGCTCGGCCGCGGCTTCCTCACCGGCCGC
>DASTGQ010000260.1:0-2454 GCA_035718985.1 Gemmatimonadaceae bacterium | reverse complement strand
CGAGCGGCCTCCAACCCTTCGACGCGAACCACCGCTCGGCGGGGGCGACCTCGCTCACACCGTCGCCTCGAGCATCCCGCGCAGCGTATCCATCGTGTCGGCGTCGTCGGCCGTCTTGTCCGTGCGCCAGCGCGCGATGCGCGGGAAGCGCACGGCGACCCCGGACTTGTGCCGCGGCGAGCGCTGGATCCCCTCGAAGTGCAGCTCGAACACCTGCACCGGCTCGACTTGGCGCACCGGGCCGAACCTGTCGATCGTGTGCCGCCTGATCCAGGCATCCAGGGCGCGGATCTCCGCATCGGTCAGCCCGGAGTACGCCTTCGCGAACGGCACGAGCGCGTCACCCTCCTTGAGCGCGAAGGTGTAGTCCGTGTGGAGGAGCGCGCGTCGCCCATGGCCTGGCTGCGCGTACACCATCACGGCATCCACGCTATACGGCTGCACCTTCCACTTCCACCACGATCCCTTCCGCCGGCCGACGCCGTACTCCGAGTCGAGTCGCTTGAGCATCAGCCCTTCCGCGCGACGCGTGCGCGCGTCGGCATGCGCGTGACGCGCGTCGTCCCATCGGGCGAGCGGCACCACTGGCGACAACACGAATGCGCTGCTCGGCGCCGCCTCGACGAGCCGCGCGAGCTCGGCACGCCGCTCGGCCAGCGACAGCGTCCGCACGTCGCGGCCGTTCAGCTCCAGCAGGTCGTACGCGACCAGCACCACCGGGACCTCGGCGAGGATCTTCGCACCGAGCGTCTTCCGCCCGATGCGCCGCTGGAGCTGCGCGAACGGGAGCGCGGCACCCTCCTTCCACGGCATGATCTCCCCGTCGATCACCGTACCGTCAGGGAGGCGATCCCCCGCGACGACGAGCTCCGGATAGCGGTCCGTCACCAGCTCGCCGCCGCGAGTCCAGACGAAGGTGCGGCCGTCGCGCCGGATGAGCTGCGCGCGAATGCCGTCCCACTTCCACTCCGCCTGCCACTCGCGCGCCTCGCCGAGCGATTCGAGCTCCCCCTCGAGCGCGTAGGCGAGATAGAACGGGAACGGGCGCGACACGTCGGCATCGCGACTGTCCGCCGCCACGAGCGCCGCGAAGCTCTCCGCCGTCGGCGTCCAGTGTCCGCCGAGGCGGTGCGCGATAACTCCCTCGCCGATCCCGCTCGCCTTCGCCAGTGCGCGCGCGACGAGCTGCTCCGACACGCCGACACGGAAGCTCCCCGTGATCAGCTTGTTCCACAGGTAGCGCTCCGTGCCCGCGAGCTCGCGCCACGCGGCGAGCACCGCATCACGCTGCTCCTCCTCCGTCATCGTCGCGAGCGGAAGCAGCCGGTGCACCACCCAGGCGTGCAGCGGCCGCGCGTCGGCGTCGATCGCGCGCGCGGAGGTCGGCAGCAGCAATGCGATCGTTTCCGCCAGATCGCCGACGGCGTGATGGCACTCGTCGAATAGCCAGTCGGGAACGCGCGCCTCCTCCATCGCCCACGTGGCGATGCGCCGCACCGGGATCAGCCGCTTCGGCCGCCCGCCCGAGAGGAAGTAGACCGCCCACGCCGCGTCCGCGGGCTGCGCGCTGGCGAAGTAGTCCGCCATCGCGGCGACTTTTGCATTCGTCGACGTCGTCGAATCGATCGCCGAGTACAGCCGCGCGAACTGCTTCACGCCAGCGCGCCCTCGTCGGCGACGGCGGGCTGCTCGTCGTTCTCCCCTTCCCAGTGGCTCGCGATCGCACGCGCCTCCAGCCCCTGCTCGCGCAGGTAGCGCACCACCTGATCGCGATAGCCGTGCGTCACCCACACCTGCTCGGCGCCCGTCGCGTCGATCGCGGCGAGCAGCGCGGGCCAGTCCACGTGATCGGACAGCACGAACCCGCGATCGAGCGCGCGACGTCGCCGCGCGCCGCGCACCTGCATCCACCCGCTCGCGAACGCGGTGGACACGTCGCCGAACCGGCGCAGCCAGGGACTCCCCGCCGCCGACGGCGGCGCGATGATCAGGCTCCCAGCGAAGCTCGTCCCTTTTGGTAGTGTCGAGACGGGCGTCGTCGCGGCGAGTCGCACGCCACTCTCGCGATAGTCCGCCGTGAGCCGCTCGACCGCACCGTGGGTGTACACGGGACCGAGGTCCGCACCGGCCACTCCCGCCAGGATGCGCTGCGCCTTGCCGAGCGCGTAGGCGTACACCAGCGAGGCACGCCCCTCGTTCGCGTTGTCGCGCCACCACGCGCGCAGGTCGGCGAACGTCTCGTCCTGCGCGCACCACCGGTAGATCGGCAGCCCGAAGGTGGACTCGGTGATGAAGGTGTGGCAGCGCACCGGCTCGAACGGCGTGCACGTCGGGTCGGGCTCCGTCTTGTAGTCGCCCGAGACGACCCACACTTCGCCGCGGTACTCCAGGCGCACCTGCGCCGACCCCAGGATGTGTCCCGCCGGCACGAGCGTGATCGATACGCCCTTGATC
>DASTGQ010000259.1:0-5053 GCA_035718985.1 Gemmatimonadaceae bacterium | reverse complement strand
TACTCGCCACTCTTCAGCTTCCTGATCACCGCCGCCACCCCTCGAATGGTTGGTCCAACCATACGACTCGGCGCGCGGTGGTGGCAAGCCGAGGAACGCTTCGGCTACTGCTCGTTCGCGCGCCGCAGCGTCTCGCGATCGAGGATCTCGCGCAGCGCCGCGATCACCGGCGGACTTGCCGTATGCTGCCGCCCGTAGCCGAGGTTGAACCGGTAGTCGAAGCCTGGCGGGTTCTTCCCCTGGGTGTGCTGGAGGATTGTCTCCAGCTTGTCGAGCGCCTTGGCGAGCCGCGCTTCTGGCGTCTGCGCCGCCTCGTACTCGTCCCACAGGCCGAGGATCTCGTCGCGCAGCGGCGGCGACAGCGGTGACACGAGCTGCACGAGGTCGCGCCGTTCCTGCGCGGCCTTGTGCGCGTCACCGCTCTCCGTACGCCGCGCCTGCTCCGGCGCCGGGATGTCCCCGCCGATCGCCTCGCCGAGGTCGTGCACGATGCAGATGCGGACCAGGCGCGCGAAATCCACCTCCGGCACGCTCGGCTGGAGCACCATCGCCATCAGGCAGAGTCGCCAGGTATGCTCGGCGACGCTCTCCTGCTCGCCCGCCGACGTGTGCGCGCTGCGCTTGTTGACCTTGAGCGCTTCGGCGGCCCGGAGGAAGTCCAGGATGCCGATGAGCCGCGCGGTGTCGGGAGGAGACATGGTGCGGGAATCTAGCCAGTGCCGTGGAGCTCGTCGTGGCGCATCCAGCTCAGCGTGTACAGGATGCCCACCACCAGGAGCGGGAGCGCAATGGCGGCGATCCAGGTCGGGTGTGCTCTCGCCATGAAGGCATACCCCACCGCGAGGCAGGTGAAGACGAGCGCACCCGCCCATTCCCAGCGCCACGCAATGACCACCACGACGAGCAGGGCGAGGACGGGGACCAGGTGCATGCCGAAGGCCGGCAACGAACGCAACACCCCCGTGGCGCTGGAGAACGAGTCGAGGGCGAACGTCGCGAGGTACATGCATACCATGACGGCGAGCACGCGCGGCGCCCACAACAGCCAGCGGTTACGTGACTTCTTCATGCGCCCCACCTCGCTCGCCCTCCGCTGTCGGCGTCATCGCACCTTCCTCGCCTCCCGGTCGCGGCCGAACTGGTGCAGCACGAGACCGGTCACCGTTCCGTCGGAGCTCCGCACGAAGGTGACCTGCGCATCCACCTCGTTCACGAAGAAGTCTGTGCTGCTCTCGGGCCAGAGGTGCACGGGCGGGCCACCGGCGGTGGACCTGATGAAGAGCCCGTCCTTCTCCCTCGTGATCTCGAGATCCAGTGACGACGAGAGGCGATAGCTGCCCACGTACGCCGGCAGCGCGGACGCGGGCAGCGCAATGGCAGTGCGAGGCCGCGGGGGGAGCGCCGACGGCGGCACCATCCCCATCAGCCGCATGTAGGTGGCGAGCTGGCTGTAGTGCTCCGCGAGGTCGGTCTCGAACGCGAGCAGCGTGCTCGCGAGGGCGGCTGATTGGAGAGGGCCCGCCTGCTCCATCGCCGCGTCGCAGAAGTCGAGCGACCGCCTGAGCCGCGCGACCAGGGTGTCCTTGGGCCACCGGGCCTTCAGCGTGTCGGCGAGAGAATCCCGTGATGTCCGCGGGTGCCCGAGGGCGCCCATTCGTTCGCACAGCGCGTAGTTGGCTTGCTCCAGGTGCTGGGCGATGTAGCCGACGCTCTGCTGCGCAGGCATCGGCCGGTAAGCGTATCGCGCTTCCGGTATGGAGTCGAACGCCGCGACCAGGCGGCCGCCGAAGACGTCGGCGACGCGCTGGAAGGTGAGCATCACGCCGTCGGGAGCTCGCGAGCTCGTCGATGCTTGCGCGTAGGTGGCGACGGGAACGCACGCGATGAATGCGATGGCGAGAAGACGGCTCATGTGGTCTTCCCTAGAAATCCATCGTGTCGAAGAAGAGCATCGTCATGCCGCCCGTGGCGAGGTTCACGGCGTCAGCGGCGGCGGCCTGGCCCTCCGGCGAGGCGAAGGCCTTCTGGAGGTCGTCCCAGGAATCGAAACGCAGGGTGCCAACGCGATGATGGGAGGAATCCCCAACGGCCGACATCACCGGTCCCTTGCTCAACTCGATCGACCGTACGCCGGGGATCTTCAGCGCGATATGGACGTGAGTGGTCTCGTAGTACCGGTCGAACTCGGCGGGATCCTTGGGCGTGTTGTACAGCGCGACGATGCGAGCCATGAGCGTTTGCTCCACTGGTTGTCTGTCGTTGCTGAGGGACCGAGCGAATTGGCTCCCGGGGGCGACCAAACTGATCGCTGCCACCGAGGCGGCACAAGAGGAAGACGCATCGGCTTGCCGGGGCCCTCGGGCCCACCACTCCTCGACGCCGCCATCGCGGATAGCAAACGAGGCCGGAGCATGGCTCCGGCCTCGTGCAATTCCCCGTGCATACCCGCGACGTCACGGCACCTGCGCTGACCTCACCCGCACTCGGAGAACCCGCAGACGTGACACTTCACGCACCCTTCCGCGTACTCGAGCTGCGACCCGCAATCGGGGCACGTGCCCATGAACGTCTCGCCGCCGTTGTACGCCTGGAAGCTCAGCTCCTGCTGCTGACCGTTGGACGCCCGCACCACCGCCGGCTCGGGCGCCGGGATCGCCGGCATCGATGCGCTGGGCGTCGCGAGCAGGTCCTGCTGCACGCCGAGCGTGCGGTCGCGCCACCACTCCTCGAGCGCGAGACCGATGGCGTCCGGCACCGACAGCACCTTGTTCGGGCCGAGCCCGACCGCGCGATCGGACGAGATGCCGCGGAGCTGGCGGTGCACTTCCATCAGCGGGATGCCTGAGCGCAGCGCGAGTGAGATCAGGCGTCCCATCGCTTCCGCATCGGCCATCGCCGAGCCGCCGGCCTTGCCGAGGGTGACGAACACCTCGAACGGCTGGCCCTTGTCGTCCTCGGTGAGGTGGACGAACATCGTGCCGAGCGGCGTCTCCTTGCGGATGCTCGTGCTGCGCAGCTTGTCGGGGCGCGAGCGCTTGGCGCGGCGCTGGAGGTTCTCCGCCTCCGCATCATACAGGCCCTTCTTCAGCCGGTCGATCTCGGCGTCGCGCTCGGCGAGCTGGCCGAGGAGCTCGCCGACCTCGCGGCGATTCTCGCTGGACACGCCGGGCTCGCTGCGCTTGGCGGCGGCCTTCTCCGTGGCGCCGGTGCTGAGCACCTGGTTGTCGCGCGAGCCGTCACGGTACACGGTGACGCCCTTGCACTTCAGGTCATAGGCCAACTCATAGATCGCGCGCACGTCTTCCACCGAGGCGGCGTGCGAGAAGTTGGTCGTCTTGCTGATGGCCGAGTCGCAGTGCTCCTGGAAGGCGGCCTGCATGCGCACATGCCACTCCGGGCTGATGGCGTTCGCCGTGACGAACACCTTCTGCCATTTCGCGGGCACCTCGGGGAAGGCGATGGTGCCTTCCTTGGCGATGCGCTCCATGAGCGCCTCGCTGTACCAGCCCTCGCGCTTGGCGATGGCGACGAAGTCCTCGTTCACGTCCGGCATCATGACGCCGGCCTGGTTGCGCATGAACGCCACGGCGAACAGCGGCTCGAGGCCCGACGAGCAGCCGGCGATGATGGAGATGGTGCCGGTGGGCGCCACCGTCGTCACGTTGCAGTTGCGCAGCATCTGCATGGGGCGGATGCGCTCGCCGTTGGCGTCGCGCGCGCAGGTCTCGTCGGGGCCCCAGATGGAGCGCGCCCACTCGGGGAATGGGCCACGCTCGTTGGCCATGCGCTCGCTCTCCTTCTTCGACTCCACATCGAGGAAGGCCATGCATTCCGCCCCGAAGGCTACGCCTTCAGGGCTGTCGTACGCAATGCCGAGCCGCACGAGCGCGTCGGCGAAGCCCATGATACCGAGGCCGATACGACGGATGCGCTTGGAGAGCGCGTCGATCTCCGGCAGCGGATACTTGTTGACGTCGATGATGTTGTCGAGGAAGTGCGTGCTGAGCTGGATGTCGCGGCGGAACGCGTCCCAGTCCATTGCGCCGTCCTTGACGTACAACCCGACGTTGATGCTGCCGAGGTTGCAGACGTCGTACGCCAGCAGCGGCTGCTCACCGCACGGGTTCGTCGCTTCGTAGCTGCCGAGGTGCGGTACGGGGTTGTAGCGATTGGCCTCGTCGATGTAGAAGCAGCCCGGCTCGCCCGTGCGCCACGCACCGAGGATCATCTTGTCCCACACTTCGTTCGCGTCGAGCTGGCGGACGACATTGCCGTTCGTGGGATCCACGAGGTCGTAGGACGTCCGGTTCCGCACCGCCTCCATGAACTTCGCCGTCACGCCGACGGAGATGTTGAAGTTCGTGATCTGGGTGAGGTCTTCCTTGCAGCTGATGAAATCCAGGATGTCGGGATGATCGACGCGCAGGATGCCCATGTTGGCGCCGCGGCGCGTGCCGCCCTGCTTCACCGCGTCCGTGCTCGCGTCGTACAGCTTCATGAACGAGATCGGCCCGCTGGCGACGCCGGTGGTGGAGCGCACCATCGAGCCCTTGGGGCGCAGGCGCGAGAAGCTGAAGCCCGTGCCGCCACCGCTCTGGTGGATGATGGCCATGGACTTGAGCGTGTCGTAGATGCCGTTCTTCCCGTTGGCGAGCGAATCCTCCACGGGCAGCACGAAGCACGCGGAGAGCTGGCCGAGGGGACGGCCGGCGTTCATGAGCGTGGGCGAGTTGGGGACGAAGCGCCGCTGCGTCATGAGGTAGTAGAACTCCTCAGCCACCGCCTGCACGCCCCCTGCGCTCGCGCCGTAGCGCGCGTCCGCCTCCGCCACGACGGTGGCGACGCGCCAGAAGAGATCTTCCGGACTCTCGGTCGGCTGTCCCGTGGCATCCTTCACGAGGTAGCGCTTGGCGAGCACGGTGCGCGCATTCTGCGAAAGGGTCACGGGACCGCTGGGCGGTGTGGCGGGCAGGGGCATCGGGTACTTCTCCCTTGGTGAAACGAGTGAAACGATGCGGACGACGATACGCTCGAACGGATCCAACGGGGAGGG
>DASTGQ010000258.1:0-4106 GCA_035718985.1 Gemmatimonadaceae bacterium | reverse complement strand
CCCTGCGGGATGACCGCAAGCACACGCGCTGCGAAGGTCAGTGCCAATCGCCCCAGCGACACCTCGGCGCCTTGCTGGAGCCCGAATGCCAATCCCGGTACGAGGTACCGGTCTACCCGCGTACTCGAAGTTGCCGTTACTGCCCCAGTTACCGCACTCGCATCGTCGCCATCATCCCCGCCCCGAGATGCTCGGCGATGTGGCAGTGCAGCATCCAGTCACCGGGATTGGACGCATCGATCAGCAGATCGACGGTGGAACCCACCGGGATCAGCGCCGTGTCCTTCCACACCTGGTTGCGCGTCCGCACGCCGTCGCGCGCGATGACGAGCATCCGCTGGCCATGCAGGTGGATCGGGTGCTGCATCGGGTGGAAGGACTTCGGGTCATTGAAGATCCGGAGCTTCACCACGGAGCCCCGCTTCACGCTCCAGTCAATCGCCTCGTTCTCCTTTCCCGTCGCCTCGTCGCGGATGATCCACCGCACCTGCTTCGCCGTGGAGAGCCAGTTCATGTCGGGCATCCCGTCCACCCATTCCACCGGCGCGTAGTACGCCGTGTCCACGTTCATGAACTGCACCGTCGCCAGCGGCAGGGATTGGACAGCGACAGTGAGCCGCAGCGTCTTGTCCGGCGCGCGCTCGAACTCCGTTCGATAGCGATCCACGTCGGCGACGACGGCGGCATTGGTGCGCAGCGTGGCGAACTGCCTCGCGTAGCTCGGCGTCGCGGGCGCCGTGTCCACCGTGACGAAGCCGAGTGTGTCCACCTCCGGTGCGAACTCGCCCTGGTAGTGGTTGATCGCCTGTACGGCGTTGACGAGCGCGTAACGCCCCGGCTTGTCGAACTTCACCTCCACTACGTAGCGCTCGGCCGGCGCGAGCACCACGCTCGGCACCATCTCCTCGTGCTCGAACCGGCTCTGGTCCGAGCCCACGACCTTGATCGGTGCGCCACCGAAGCTCACGTTCCACGTGCGCGAGCTGGCGACGTTGGTCAGGTAGAAGCGCACCACTGCGCCGCGCTTGACGCGCGTCTTCCACCCCGGCTCGCCGTTCACCATCAACACGTTCCCCACGCGCCCCATGAGGGCGAAGTCGGGCTCCGTGCGGCCGAAGGGGATCAGGGTGTCGCCGTTCACCAGCAGGTCGCTGAGCACGAGCGGCACTTCGGCGTTCACCGGCGAGTAGTAGTCGCGCTCGGGGGAGTCCACGAGCATGTTGCCGTAGAGGCCCATCGCCTGCTCGATGTCCTCGCGCACGTGCGGGTGGTACCAGTACACGCCCGCGTCGGGGAAGTGGACGCGGTAGGTGAACTCACCGCCCGGCTTCACCTCCTTCTGCGTCATGCCGGGCACGCCGTCGAAGCGGTTCTCCAGCCGGACGCCATGCCAGTGCACGGTGCTGGGCAAGTCGATTCGGTTGTGGAAGCGCACGACGATCGTCGCGTTCTGCGGCACGCGAATCAGTGGGCCCGGCACCTCGCCGTTGAAGCCGTACATCACGAACTCGCGCCCGCGGATCGTGCGACGCACGAGCGTCGCCGTCAATTCGAGCGTGTCGCCGTCACGCAGCTTCACGGTGCGGCTCGGCTTCACGCGCGGCACCGAGGCGGGATTCACTCCCGCTCCGGGAAGAAATTCGCCAGCGCCCGGCGTGAGGCCGACGAGCCCTGGGATCATCGGCATGCCGGCCGGCATCGGGATCGGCATCCCAGTCTTGCCGGGCATCCCGGGCATCCCCGCCATTGGCTGCACGTCGAGCGACGTGGAGTCCTGCGCGCTGCTTCGCGCGGTGTCGCGTACGGTGCCCCGCGCTGTATCCCGTCCGGCCGTCGGCGTACGCGCCCGCTTCGACTTCGGCTTCGGCGTCGCGTGCGCGGTGGTGTCGTGATGCGCCGCCGGCATCTTCATCCCCGGCATCTGCGCACGCAGCGGCCTCGCGCCGAGCAGGAGCGCCGCTGCCAGCGAAAGCGCGAACAAGCGCCTCACTGCGGGATGCCGCGGAAGAGCGGGTGCGAAAGGAAGTTCTGCAGCCACCCGCTCGGCGAGGTCCCGTGCAGCACCGTCGGGCCGGCGTGCGTGAGCGAGGTGGAATCCGGCTCGGCGGTGATGACGAGGAGGAACTTGTTCATGTCCACGTGCCCCACGGTCGTCGTGCCGTTGGTCACGGTGCCGAGGCGCACCCACTTCGCGAGGTCGGTGGAGGTGGCCCACGCGACACAGGCGCCCGCGGTACTGGGCGAACCAGCGCACGGCAGCCCGGCGGCGGTGACCTGCACGTCGTAGCGCGCACGGCCGTCGGCGGTGACAGCGATGCCGAAGGGACTCGCCGCGTACACCAGCCGCGCGTGCCCGCTCGCCGCCGGCGCGACCGCGGTGGGAAGGAGAGCGATGTCGTACGGTCCGTCGGCTCCCGCCGCGCCGCCCAGCGACGACGCGGCGAGGAGGCCGGCGAACAGGAGAGAGAGCTTCACCATCAGGGGACGATCGCCATTTTCTCCGGCCCGTGATCGTAGTCCTGCACGCTGGAGATGTTGGGCATCCCGTAGTCGTGGCCGTTCCAGCCGTTGAAACCGTCCATGCGGAAGATCCACAGCCCGCTTCGCATGTCGGAGAGGACGACGAGGCCATCGTAGTTGCGCACGTCCACGCCGAACGCGCCCTGTTCCACGCTGGTCGTGCTCTGCCAGCCGTTGTCGGGAGTGCCACCGAAGCCGTGCTCGTGTTCGCACTCGCAGGTGAACCAGTGGCCCACCGTCTTCGGGTGCTTCGGATCGCGCATGTCGAACACCTGCAGCCCGTCCTCGTACGCGGACACGAACACGTACGGCCAGCGCACTTCATGATTGTGCGACAGGTCGCGCCAGTCGGCCGTCCACGCGCTGATCGGGATGTCGATGTTCTGCGTCTTTCCCGTCTGGCCCGCCTCGAGGTCCCAGATGCGGAGCGGCGTGTACTGGTACTCCGTCTCCGTCACCGCGTAGCGCCCATCGGGCGACGGCGTGAAGGTGTGGGCGATGTCCATGCCGAGGCTCGTGATGGTGAAGAGCTGCTTCGGCGCTTCCGGCTTCGTGACGTCCCACACCGAGTAGCCGCCGAGTCCCGCGCCATAGAACTTGTCCTGGCGCGTGGCCGGATCGTAGCCGACGTAGAAGTCGTGATAGCCACCCGCGCCGATCTGCCTGAACGGGGTCGGATTCGGCACGGCGCCGATGAGCCACGTGCTGTCGGGCGCGCCGCTCACCACCCTCGCCAGGTCGTATACGAGCGCCTTTGAATCATTTATCGTCGCGAAGTAGAGCGTGCGTCCGTCGGACGCCTTGTAGGCGAAGGTGTTGTGAAATCCGCCCGGCGACTTCGGGTAGCGGATGCGCGCCACGACCTTCACCGTCTTGGGATCGGGCAGGCCGGTGACGTCGAAGATGACGGCGCCGAGGTCGGTGTCGGGGCCGCCCTGCATGAACTGGTACGACTGCGCGTAGTAGTACCGGTTGCCGATCTTGAAGTACTTGCCATCCATCGCCCCGATGCCGCGATGGAGCTCCGGGTTCTCGATCGTCCAGTCGAAGATCTTCTTCGGCGCGGCGGGGTTGCTGATGTCGTAGATCTGCGCGTCGAAGTTGACGAACCCCGAGACGTAGACGTACGGCCGATTGCGATCCTGCTCGATCTCGATGTCGGCGGCCTTCCACGCGCCGGGGTGCGACACGACGTGCGCGACTTCGTGCATCTTCTCGCTGCCGCCATGCTTGGCGGCGAAGTCGGTGACCGACTGTCCGGGATCCTGCGCGCGGGCCAGGGAGGCGGCGCTCACGAGAGCGACGACCAGGAAGGGGCGGAGCATGCTGTTCGGGTCCTTTCTTGGGGGATGCCGAAGTTGGGCTCTCCGCGCGGGGTATCGCAAGACTGGGCGACGGATGCTTCCGGGTGACGACGACGACAACGGCGAGTACGCGGGTAAGCACGGTACGCCATACGCGATTACGGCAACGGCGAGTACGCGGGTAGACTCGGTACCCCTGTACGAAGACTGCCAGGCTGGCCCCAGGAATTCGGCGCCGCGTGTGGACGAATCGATGCGCCACGCCTGTCTTCCCGCACGAGC
>DASTGQ010000257.1:0-7568 GCA_035718985.1 Gemmatimonadaceae bacterium | reverse complement strand
GAAGAAGGGCGCCGCGAAGAAGTCCTCGGCAAAGAAGTCCAGCGCCAGGAAGAAGACCGCCAAGCGCTCGGGCGCCAAGCGCACCCCGAATGCCGCGTTCATGAAGCCGATGCAGCCGGATGCTGCCCTCAGCGCCGTCGTCGGCAACTCGCCGATGCCGCGCACCGAGATCACCAAGAAGCTCTGGGCCTACATCAAGCGGAAGGGCCTCCAGGATGCCAAGAACCGTCGTCAGATCAACGCCGACGAGAACCTGAAGCCCGTCTTCGGTGGCAAGAGCAACGTCTCGATGTTCGAGATGACGAAGCTCGTCAACAAGCACATCAAGTAACTACCGGAGGACCGGAGGACCGGAAGACCGGAAGACCGGAAGACCGGAGGACCGGAGGACCGGAGGAGCCGGAAGACCGGGGGTCAGAGACGTGCGCTGACATCCCGACATCCTGACATCCTGACTCCCCCAAGTCCCCAGCTCCCCGGATCTCGACCTACCCACCTCCAGCTCTTCGGCCCGTCCCCTGCATTTGTCTCCCGTGCCGTTGAACTTGTCGCTCTCCAAATGGTACAATACGGCAACCCTCACGAGCTGGAGGCCCTGGTAGCATGCCCACCCCGTTCCTGAGCTCCGAAGAGTACGACGAGCGCGCTCACCAGCTCTACAACGAAGGGCAGTACGACGACGCTCTCACGGTCCTGCGCGAGGGGCTCGCGCTCTACCCGGCGTCGGTGGAGCTGCACATCGGCGTGGGCTACGCGCGCCTCGCCCGCGAGGAGTATCCGTGGGCGCGCCGGAGCTTCGAGGAGGCGCTGGTGCTCGAGCCCGAGCACGAAGACGCCCTCGCCGGACTTGGTGAGACGCTGTTGAAGTTCGGCCTCGAGGACGCGGCAGTGCGCTGCTTCCATCGTACGCTCGAACTCGGCTACGCCGACGACCTTGACCTCATGCTCCAGATCGGCCGTGCGCTCTTCCGCGAGGCGTCCACGCGTGAGCGGCGCGAGCTGTTCGCCACGGCGATGGAGTTCTTCGAGGTGGCAGTGCAGCAGGCGCCAGACAGCGCCGAGGCCATCGCGTGCGTCGGCTACGCCCAGCACCGGCTCGGTGAGGACGATGCTGCCGTGGCCTCGCTGCGTCGCTCGCTGCAGGCTGACAACGAGCACATGGAAGCGCGGATCTATCTCGCCAACATCCTCTATGATCGCGGCGACTACGACGCGTCACTGTACCATTTCGAACGCACCAGCCCCGAGGACCACTGGGACGAGCTGGGGATCTGGCGCCTGGTCGAGCTCAAGCGAGCCGCCCACAAGCTCGACGAACACGATCCCGAGCTGAAGCCGTGGGAAGATCGCCTCGCCGAGCTGGGTGGCGAGATGGACGATATCGACGAGCTGTTCATCGAGGTGGACGGTGCCATGGCTTCCGACGGCGACGTGGAGCTGGCACGCGGGCAGCTCGAGCTGTTCGGCGGCCTGCTGACCTCGCTCGCCGGCGACCGGTCGGCGCGCGGCACGGCGGACGAGAAGGCGGCGATCGAGACGCACACGGTGCTGACTCGCGAAGGTCAGCATCTCACCGGTTCGTGGGAGGACATCGTGCGCTCGCTGCGGGACGGCGACCTCGAGGCGCTGCAGGACCGCTCGATGGGCGAGTTCATGGCGCGCGTGGCCAAGCGCACGTATCGCGAGACGGGTGTGCGCGTGCCGCATCACGACGCGGAGCTGTTCGTCCGTGCCAGCGCTGACGCAGGGCTGCTCCGCATCGTCCGATGAGCGGCGCGCAACGAGCCGCGCTGGATGCTCTCAATGCCGCGCGGCCTATCGTCGCGCGCCTGGACGTCGGCAGGAACAGCGAAGACCTCGCCGCTGACCTGATCGAGTCGTGGAACGTGGTCGAGTCCGGCCTGCGCTCGCTCGTGGGCGGCTCTGCGCTCACCGGGCAGACGCTCATCCGCGAGCTGCGGCAACGTCAGCTGCTCTCCCTCGAGCAGGCCAACTCGCTTGCCGAGTTCTTCGCGGCGCGAGAGCGTGCGGCTCGCACCGACTACAAGCCCACCGCAAACGACGTCGCCGCGGCGCGCGATGCCTTTCTGAAGCTGGAAGCCGGGATGCTCGACGACACGTCGCGCTCCTCTGCGTCGCCGGGCTCGTCGAGCACCTTTGCGCCGGGCGGCGCGTCGGCGAGTCCCTATGCACCGCGACCCGCCGGCAGCCCGCCGCCGCCATCGCGGCGACCGACCGTGCCTCTCGCTTCGACACCGGTAGCGGCCGCCGACGCCGTGCCGATCACGCCGGTGCGCCGTGCGCGGCCTGCATGGTTCGTCCCACTCCTCGCCGTGGTAGCGCTGCTCGTCGTCGGCGGCCTGGCGTGGTATGCGTTGGTGGCGCGCGGTGGCTCGAACAAGTCGTACGAGGACGGAGTCGCGGCCTACCGCACGGGGCGCCGCGAAGCGGCCGCCGGCGCCTTCATCAAGGCGACGAAGGACAATCCCGCCGACCCGATGCCGCACATCTACCTCTCTCGCATGGCGCGCGAGGCGGGCAACCTCTCCACGGCGCAGGAAGAGGCGGTGAAGGCGGTGCAGCTTGGTCCGTCCAACGCCCTCGCCATGCGCGAGCTCGCCTCGGTGTCGTTCGCCCAGCAGAACTACGACGGAGCGCGCCGGTTCTACATCCGTGCCCTGCAGCTCGACCCCACCGACCAGCTCGCCGAAGGCTACCTCGGCTGCTCGCTCGTGCGGCTCGGTCGCCTGGACGAGGGGGTACGCTGGATCCAGCGTGCCGGTCCGGGGGCGTGGACGGCCTGTGCGCCGGCTCCGGGTACGGTGCCTGCCGGTACGATGCCTCAAGGCATGACGCCCACCGGCGCACAACCGATGGCTCCGCGCTGATCGACATCGAGTACGCGCGCAGGAGCTGATCGCGCCGGCGCGGCGGCCACGTCGGTCGCCGCGCTCTTCATTCGCCTCGCACAATCCCGCGGCTCCGCCGCCTCGCCTTCACCGAGCACGATGCCCGTCTCCGAGCTTCCCGCCACCATCGATCCCGCCACCGTAAGGCGCACCGTGCTGCCGAACGGGCTCACCGTTCTCGTGCGCCGCGATCGCTCCGCACCAGTCGTGGCCATCGTCACCTACGTGAGCGCCGGCTACTTCGACGAGACCGATGACGTCGTCGGCATCGCGCACGTGCTGGAGCACATGTTCTTCAAGGGCACACCCACGCGCGGCGTGGGTGAGATCGCTCGCCAGACGAAGGCAGTGGGCGGGTACCTCAACGCAGCGACGATCTACGACCACACCAGCTACTACACGGTGCTGCCGGCGTCGAGCTTCGCCGCGGGGCTCGACGTGCAGTTCGATGCGTACGCCAACTCGCTGATCGACGCGGAGGAGCTGGCGCGCGAGCTGGAAGTCATCATCCAGGAAGCCAAGCGCAAGGCGGACAACCCGCCAGCCGTGGCCACGGAGACGCTCTACGAGGTGCTCCACGACAGCCACCGCATCCGTCGCTGGCGCATCGGTCGCGAGCCGGGGCTCCGCGCGCTGACGCGCGAGTCCATGCTCCGCTTCTACCGCAACTTCTACCACCCGCGCAACACGGTGCTCTCCATCGTGGGCGACGTGGATGCGGACGACGCGATGCGCGAGGTGACGCAGCGCTACGGCATGCTGCCGTCAGGCACGCCGTCGCGCACTCCCGGTCCGACGGAGGAGGGCACTGGCGGCTTCCGCTACCGCGAGCTGAGTGGCGACATCGGCCAGTCGCAGGTGGCGTTCGGGTGGCGCACGCCCGGGACGCTCGACGCCGACACGCCGCGCCTCGACATCCTTGCGACCGTGCTCGCCGGCGGTCGTGCGTCGAGGCTGTACCGGGCGGTGCGCGAGAAGAAGCTGGCCTCCTCCGTCTCCGCGTACGATTACACACCGACCGCACTCGGTGTGTTCGTCGTCCATGCCGAGACGCCGCCGGAGTGCGCGGTCGATGCGGCGCGCGCCATCTGGGCGCAACTCCGCGCCGTGCGTGAACAGGGCGTGAGCGACGGCGAGCTGCTGCGCGCCAAGCGGCTGTTCGAGTCGCGCTGGATCCGTCGGCTGGAAGACATGGAAGGACAGGCCAACTACCTGGCCGAGTGGGAAGCGCTCGGCGACTGGCGCGGTGGCGACGCATACCTGCGCGCCGCGCTCGACTGCACTGCCGGGGACCTGCAGCGCCTCGCACAGCGCTACCTCGATCCGGACCAGGCGGGACTCGTCGTGTACCGCCCTGAGGAGACAGCCGCCGTCGCCAGCGACCGCGACGCGATGCGTCAGTTGCTCGACGCCGCACCGCCAGCGGAAGTGGAGCCGGTAGCGGCCGCGGTGCCGCAGGCACCCGCGGTGCACGGCGGCCCGCGCGCCGAGCGCGAGGAGAGCGGGGTGCGCGTGTACCGCACGCCGAGCGGCGTGCCGATCCTCGTGCGCCGCAAGCCCGGTGCGCTCGTGAACGCCGGAGTGTACGTGCACGGTGGCGCGCGCGACGAGCCGCTCGAGCGCGCTGGCCTCACCTCGCTCATGGTGCGTACCGCGGTGAAGGGAACCGCGCAGCGTACGGCGGCGCAGATCGCTGAAGAAGCGGAGCTGCTCGGCGGCAGCGTGGGTGGCGCCGCGGGGAGCGAGAGCTTCGGGTGGAGCATCAGCGTACCGGCGCGCCAGGCGGCGCCTGCCGTCGCGCTGCTCGCCGACGTCGTGCAGCACGCCAGCATTCCCGCCGACGCGCTGGAGACCGAGCGCACCATCTCGCTGGCCGATCTCGCTGCGCTGCGGGACGACATGTATCGATATCCCATGCGCCTCGCCACGACGGCAGCGTTCGCGGGTCATCCCTACGGAGTGCCTGCGAGCGGCGACGAAGTGACGCTACCGCGCATCACGGCGGACGAGGCGCGCGCGTGGCATCGCGAGCGCGTGCTCGGCGGACCGGCGGTGATCGCCATCGTCGGCGACGCCGAGCCGGACGACCTCGCTGCGCTCGTGGCGGCGCGCTTCGGCGACCTGACGGGCGGCGAGCTGCTGCCGCTCGATTCGCCCGTGTGGCCGGAGCAGCTGGTGCAGCGGATGGAACAACGCGAGAAGGCGCAGACGGCGCTCGTGCTTCTGTTTCCCGGCCCGTCACGCACGGATCCGGCGCGCTTCGCCGCGGCGATGATCGCCGGCGTGGCGAGCGGACTCGGTGGCCGGTTCTTCGACGAGCTGCGTGACAAGCAATCGCTCGGGTACACGGTGCACGCGTTCGCGTCGGAACGCGCGCTCGCGGGCACGTTCGGCGCCTACATCGCCACGTCACCGGAAAAGGAAGAACAGGCCCGTCGCGGACTGCTGAACGAGTTCGCCCGCCTGCGCGACGAGCTGGTGACGCCACGAGAGCTGCAGCAGGCACAGACTTACGCGATCGGCGTGCACGCCATCCGCCAGCAGAGCGGAGGCGCGGTGCTGTCCGACATGGTGGATGCGTGGATGTTCGGCACGCTCGCCGAGCTGCGCGAGTTCGACACGCGCGTGCGCGCCGTGACCGCCGAGGAGATGCGCGCGGTAGCGCACCGATACTTCCTCGAGGAACGTCGGGTGGAAGGGCTGGTCCGGGGGGTGGGGAAGGCGGTCTAGGAGGCAGAGTGCCACGACGGTACCTCGTACCGGGTACGAGGTACCGGGTACCCCTTACCGTTTGGCCGCTGGCTTCTTCGCGGAGGCCTTCTTCGTCGTATCCTTCTTCACTCCGGTGTCGGACGCGACCTGCGGGACGACTGCCGGCGCGGCGGACTCGCGCAGGCCCTTCATCGCGCGCATGATAGCGAAGGTAGCGCGGCGGAGGTGGCCGTCGGCGGCACGCAGGCCCCGGATGATACCGTAGTCGCCGGCATCCCACACGATGATGCCCTTGATGCTCGGGCGGCTCGTGCCCCATGCGAGGGCCGCCCAGATGGCGCGCTCCTGGCTCTGCTCACCGTGCGCCTCGGGATATCCGCCACTGGCGAAGATCCAGTGGTCCTTTGGCGAATTGGACACGCGCATCCACCGGTCGGCGGCGCCGCGCTCGGCGTCGAGCGTGCGCACTCCGCTTGGCGAGGGCATGAGCGAGAAGCCGACGAGGTCGATCGGCGAGCCCTTTGCGGCGGCCCAGGCGTAGAGCGCGCTGTCGCGGCTGTCGTACGCCGACGCGGATACGCCGATTCGCGTGCGCGGTCGCACGCGCTTCACGATGGCGGAGGCGCGGGTGAGGTAGCTCTCCCAGTATTCCGGCGCGTGCTGGCCGGCGGCGCGCGTGCCGGCGTCGTACGGATCCTGGGCGGGAAGGATCACGTCCGGGCGCAGGCGCCGCACGATCTGGTCGATGGTGCGCAGGCGGCGCACGTCGTTGAAGGTGCGGCCGGGAATCGGGATGAGCGGCTTGGCATAGCCGAGCGTGAGCATGATCTCGGTGCTGTCGTTGCGCACGATGTCCAGCACGCGCGACAGCGAGTCCAGCGCGGACTTGTCCATCGCCTCGGGCACGATGACGACGTTCACCGTCGTGACGCCGAGCGAGTCGGCGAGGGCGAGGTCGTTCTTCACCGCGAGCTGCGCCGGCGGGCCCGTGAGGTCCTCGAAGATCTTCAGGCCGATCTCGAAGTCTCCCTCGGGGCGTTCCTGCAGTCGCTCCGTGGCCGGGTCGTGCACCGCGTACGAGTTCACCGCCTGGTCGGCGGGATTGATGCTCGTGAGGAAGATGACCACCCAGGCGCCGGCGATGACGGCGAGCACGAGGCGGAAGGTGGCGGCCGAGCGGCGCAGCGCCGGGAAAGCCGGCGCGATCATCGGCGTGAAGAAGAAGAAGGGCGAGCCGAGGACGAGAGGGGACTGGGTGACGACGGTGAAGGTGGCCGTCGTGGCGGCGAGGAAGATGAGCGCGGCGTGCGGCAGCGGCGTGCCGCGCGCGCTGATGTACCGCAGCACGGCGTCGATGGCGATCATGACGTCGTATGCCGCGATGAAGAAGCCGAGGAACGGGTTCACCAGGCGGCGCGCGGCGGCATACAGCGCCTGGAGGGCGAACAGCACCACGGTGAGGGGCCAGATGAAGTCCACCGTGATGATCGCCCGCCCGGTGATGCTGCTCGTGGCGGCGAGGTGGATGATGAGCGCCGGCAGGACGAAGAAGCCGGCGAGCGCCGAGAGCAGGACGAAGCTGCGCGGGAGCGCCCTGACGTTGGCGATGCGCGCCGCGAGCACCACGTCCCACGTCAGGATGACGACGACGAGGAGGACCTGGAGCAGGGGAAGGAACGAACGGAACATCAGCCGCGTGCCCTCGCGTCGCTGGTGACGGCCGCGGGTGCGAGACGGCGGGCGAACACGTCGAGCGCCTTGGCGGCACCGGCCGCGTCGCGACTGAGGATGTCCACGAGCGCGAGGCCGCGGTCGGGCAGTGAGTGGATGCTCACGTGACAGGGATCGAGGAAAAGGAGAGCCGAGACTCCTCCCGCCGGCGTCACGTGGACGTGTGGTACGCCCTGCGGGTTGAGGCCCGCCGCGCTCGCCGCGGCGATGAGCAGC
>DASTGQ010000256.1:0-2855 GCA_035718985.1 Gemmatimonadaceae bacterium | reverse complement strand
GACAGAAGAGAAGCCTCCACTGCCCCCGTTCATACGCGAGACCGCAGCACAGAAGGTGCAGGCGGCAGAGGACGCCTGGAACACCCGCGACCCGGAAAGAGTTGCGCCGGCCTACACCGTCGACTCGGTCTGGCGCAATCGCGACACTTTCATTACCGGCCGCGCAGAGATCGTCGCCTTCCTGACGCAGAAGTGGGAGCGCGAACTCGACTACGCCTTACGGAAGAACCTCTGGTGCTTCGACTCCGACCGGATCGCGGTGCGCTTCCAGTACGAGAGCCACGACAAGGAGGGCCAGTGGTGGCGCAGCTACGGCAACGAACTCTGGGAATTCGACGAACACGGGCTGATGCGCCGACGCGAGGCGAGCATCAACGACCTGCGGATCGATGAGAACGACCGACGCATCCTCGGACCACGCCCAGACGCCGAACGCGGGCACGAGTTTCCGCTCCGCTGAGGGCTGCACACCCGCGGCCGCCTAGGCGCGAGAGGCCTCCGGCGCTGCCTGTCATTTAGCACGCCCTCTCAAAGCGATCGGTTCTTCACGATCGCCGCCAACGCAACGTCGGCGTAGATGAGGCCGGCCACTCATAGAGCAAGACGCCGTGCCCTGCGTGCTATCCGACGCCAGGACGGCCCTTCAGTTGCAGGGGACGATTTCTCATGGCAGGTACCGAAGCGCGATGAGACTCGGGATAATCGGAAGATCCTTGGCGAGCTGATTACGGGCTATCGCGTCGCCCAGGCGCTTCATGTGGTCGCGGTGCTGGGTATCGCGGATCTGCTGTCTGACGGTCCGCGATCGACGAACGAACTCGCGGCGTTGACGACCTGCAACCCCGACGCGCTCTACCGGCTCATGCGGGCGCTTGCTCGTTCGGGGGTGTTTGAGGAGCAGCAGGATCGTCGCTTCGCACTCGCACCACTGGGGGAGCCGCTGCGTGAGGATCATGAGCGTTCCCTTCGCGCGCAAGCGATCTTCGCTGGCAGTTCGTATGTGTGGGAGGCGTGGGCTGGGCTCGAGCACTCAATACGCTCGGGCGAGAACGCTTTCGAGCGGGTGCATGGCCAGAACGCTTGGCAGTACCGGGCCGCACACCCGCATGACTCGGCTGTCTTCGACGCGTGGATGGCACGGCAGACGGGGGCAGCCAACGACGCCATCGTCGGCGGCTTCGACTTCTCGCGCTTCGCGGAGGTTGTCGATGTGGGTGGCGGCCATGGTGCGCTTCTTGCCGCGATCCTCGAGGCGAACCCGGAGGCGCACGGAACGTTGTTCGATCAGGAACACGTGGTCGCGGAGGCGCCGAGACGAGAGCGGATGCGGACCGTCGCAGGCAGTTTCTTCGAGAGCGTGCCCGCTGGCGCAGACGCCTACGTGCTCAAGTCTGTCATCCACGACTGGGCTGACGAGCAGGCGCTAGCGATTCTCCGCACCTGTGCGGCAGCTCTCAGCGGCGACGCGCGTCTCCTTTTGGTTGAGCGTGACCCGGATGATGCAGACAGCGCATGGCTCGATCTGCAAATGCTCGTCATGCTAGGCGGCCGTGAGCGGACCGCCGACGAATACGAACAGCTTCTCGAAACCGTCGGGCTCCACTACATGGGAGCGACCAAGCTGGAAGGCGGCCACGCCATCTACGAAGCGCGCCTACCCCCGCCCGCGCCGAGATAAGGGACACCGCTCCAGGTGTTTCCGGCACAGTGCCCCCAGCGAGTGTGGCCTTCCCCGGCGGCAAGCAGGATGCAGAATCTGACGCGATGGCTCCGGGAGGGGACCGCCGCCTATCGCTGAGGAGGCGCCGCAGGTTACCGACGGCGCCCCCTCATTTGCGGCCTTCTCAGCTTGAGTGGTGGCCGCCGTGGAAGCTCTTGGGAAACTGATTGACGATTCCCTGGGTGAGGGTGTCGGCCATCATGTCCATGTGGCTTTCGGCGAGGTCGTAGTCGACGATCGACTGCGCGTAGTTGCCTTTCAAGAGGTCGACCGAGTAGGTGATGGTTTGGGAGATGTGCTCAGCCATCATCGGCTCGGTGAGCGAGATGGGCCAGTTGGTGGGGTTGAGCGAGGAGAGGAAGTCGGCGATCTGCTTGGCGTTGGCGAACCAGGCCGCCTCGGCACTGGCCAGCGCCGTAGCGTCGTTCGCCTGGGCGGCCTGCAGGACCGGGACCGCCTCCTCAATGTGGGTGAGCAGCAGGCTGGTTAGCTCGCTGCCCGCGGCCTGCCCGTAGTAGGCGGCGAAAGCCGCGCCGATGTCACGCTGGTTCTGCAGCAGCCGGTCGAGTGTCGGCCCGACCGCGGCCGGGTTGTGGAAGAAGTCGTCAACGGTCGCGTAGGTCCACTCCATGTGTTGGTTCCACAACGTCCGCATCACAGCCGCAAGCGCAGCCGCCTTTCCCTTGCCCGCGGTCGTGACCGAAACGGGGTGGGCAGTCTGGGCAGAGGTGTGGGCGGTTTGGGAACGTCCGACGCGCGAATCTTGAGCCGATGCCGTCGCGGCGAAGATCGCTGCCGCGAGAGCCACGGTCGCGACTGGGAAGAACAGAGTCCTGTGGCGCCGATGTTGTGTCATGGTGGATCCCTCCTGAGCAAGCACGTTGGCTGGGGCTGGAAGCACGGACGCCTTGGAACGGTCGCCTGGACGCAAACCAACCCCTATTTGCTGGGCGCTACTTGTTAGTGCCGCCAGTGAGCGCCTTCTTACTTCCCCGGCCAATTCGTCATCCCTGAGGAGGCGCCGTCGAGAGACGAGCGGCGCCTCCTCAGCGTTGAGGTGTGTCTGGTCAGCCGCCGTGTCCGCAGGGAGTGACGTTGGCAGTGCCGGGGACGGCGTTGTGACCGTTGGTCTGGC
>DASTGQ010000255.1:0-3786 GCA_035718985.1 Gemmatimonadaceae bacterium | reverse complement strand
AGATGCGCACCGTCATCGCGAAGATCGACTCCGCACGCGCCGCCGGCCAGGACGTGACGGTGGACCAGTACCCCTACACCGCCGGCGGGAACAACCTGTCGTCGTGCATCCCGCCCTGGGCGCACGCCGACGGGAAGCTGCTCGACCGCCTCCGCGATCCCGCGACGCGCGCGCGGATCAAGGCCGAGATGATGGACGAGAACGCGAAGTTCGAGAGCCTCTGCCTCGGCGCCACGCCGCAGGGAGTCGAGGTGGCCGGCTTCACGGTGGATTCACTGAAGAAGTACGACGGCAAGCGTCTCCCCGAGATCGCGGCGGCGTGGAAGGAGGATTGGGCCGACGCGTTGATGGACCTCACCCTCGTCGAGAAGAACCGCCTCGGGCAGATCATCTTCATCGCCTCCGACTCCAACATCGCGACGCAGGTGAAGCTTCCTTATATGAAGTTCGGGACGGACGCCGCGGGGTACGACCCGGACAGCACGACCACCGCGGTGCACCCGCGGTCGTATGGCACCTATCCGCGCATCCTCGGTCGCTTCGTGCGTGAGAACCATTGGCTCACCCTCGAGGACGCCATCCGCAAGATGACGGGAGCGACCGCCGAGCGCCTGTCCATCCGCGATCGCGGGGAGCTGAAGGAAGGGTTGAATGCGGACGTGATGATCTTCGACCCCAACACGATCATCGACCGCGCGACGTACGAGCGGCCGCACCAGCTGTCGGTGGGTGTGCGGTACGTGTTGGTGAACGGAGAGGCGGTCGTGGACGACGGGAAGGCGACGGGAGCGAAGCCGGGGCGGGTGGTTCGGGGGCCGGGGTACGGGATGCAGTAGGGACCGTGAACCGTGAACCGTGAACCGTGAATGTTCGGCGATCGGCAGAGCACCGCTCACTGGCGGAGCTGCGTGCGTCCTCAGGCGCTGGCCCGCGTGACGCCGTCCGTGATCGCGGCTTCGAGCACGGCGAGGTCGATGTCGCGCAGCGATTTGAACTTGATGCAGTACCCCGTCACGGTCGCCTTGCCGAGCGTACCGCCCCAGGTCTTCGCCAGATACGTCCGGTCTTCGAGCCCCATGATGTAGACGGAGATGCCGGCGGTGTTGGCGCTCAGCCCCACCTGATAGAACTCCCGCGTTCGTCCATCGGCGTAGGTGATGGTCCGGAGTCCATACCCGATGCTCGGGTTGGAGACGGTGCGGCCGTCTTCATCCTTCCCGTCGAGGAACCACAACCGGCAGCCGGGCATCAGGCGCAGCATCATTTCGTGCAACGACTGCATGTCGCCGCGCTTGCGCTCGGGCTGGGCGGCGAGGTAGCCGGTGATCCGGGTGTGCACGTTCACGATTCGCTTCCGAGGAAGCGCTCGACGATCTCCGCCAGCATCGGGTCGACGGCGAGCGAGTAGTGGGTGGCGCCAGGCACGATGGCGAGCTGGTTGGCGGGCCGCAGCGAGCCGTCGATCCCGGCATCGCGCTGGCCGCCTCCCAACGCTTTCCAGAACTCGACGATGTGCTCGGGCCGGACCATGTCCGCGTCGGCAAAGACGAGCAGCGTGCGGGCGCGAATGTTTGCGACCTCGGCGCGCACGTCGAAGGGGCGCTTCGTCATGTCGCCGACCTTGCTGAAGAGCTTCGTCCAATCGACATCGGGAAAGGCTTGCCCCAGCGGTGATGCCTTGACGCCAGGGCCGATCATGGGCGCGTTTGCCTCGAGCTGATTGAACGCCGCCACCACCTCCGGATACGCGCCGTCCTGCCGCATCCTGGCGGCCGCGAGCACGAGCCGGTCGACGACGTCCGGATGGCGGATGGCCGTCTGCAGCGCGACGCTGGAGCCCAGCGAGTAGCCCATGACGTCGGCCTTGCCGAGGTTCAGGTGGCCGATCAGCGCGGCCACGTCGTCGGCCATCGTGTCAGGGCGCAGTGGCCGGTCGGTGTCTGGCGTGCGCCCATGTGCCTGGAGGTGGACGGCGATCACCTGCCGGCCCTTTGCCAGCTCGGTCAGGTTGCTCCCGAAGCAGTCCGGGTTGATGCCGCCGTGAAGAAGAACGAGCGGCTTGCCTGCGCCATGCACGTTGTAGAAGACGTGCTGGCCGTTGACGTCGGCGAAGTTCATGTTCGACATGGTGGGGCTCCAGCGGCGTGAACGGGAAGGGTCACGGTTGGCACTGCGGTCGCGCGGGAGGCCTCAGGGAGCACGCCGAACACGGCAGGCATCCGTGAGGACGAAGTCGAGCAGCAGCCTCGCCGGCAGCTCGCCCAGCTGGACGTCGAGCTCCTCGCTGCAGTAGCGCTCGAGGGAAGTAAGGGCGCGGTCGGAGTAAACAATGATACCGCGGAGTCAGCGCGGCGCGATCGCCGTGACCTGCGCGAGGATGACTTGCCAGCGTCCGGCCTGACGGACCCAGACGCGAGTGCTCAACCGCGGTCCTCCACCGACGGGCGTTCCGTTCAGCGTCTGTCGTCCATTGGTGCGCGCGGTCGAGACGACGACGTCGTCACCAAAGACTTCCATCCTTATTTCGTCGATCGGCCCGATTGCCTGGACCTGCCGAGCGCCGCTGCCGAGCTCCGCGAGGCGCTGCTGCTTGGTGCTGCGGACGCCGAACTGGTCGATGTGGACGTAGCCGTTGGAGTAGATCTTCGCGAGGGCAGCGGTGTCGCGACGCTGGAGGGCGTTGTCGAGGGCGCGAGAGGCAGCGCGGACTTCACGCGCGGCCGCGCGGCCGCGAGCCATCGACGTGGCAGATGTCTGGGCCTGGGCGAGGGAGCCAACGGCCAGGCAAATGAGGAGCCCGACGGCGGCTGCACTTCCATTATGTGTTGGGCGATTGTTTCCCGCGGGCGACCTGCGCGCCATGCTGCGATCTCCTCGTCCGATTCCTGCAGCGCCACGCCCCCGTCCCGCACCCGCACCTCCGCAGACTCCACGTTCGGATACTTCGACTTCGCACTGTCCGGCTTCCTCACGGTATTCTCCCATGCGCATCATCCTCATCGGTGCCACCGGCACCATCGGTCAGGCCATCGCTCGCGCGCTCGACGGGCATGATATCATCGCCGCCAGCCGCCATGGCAAGCACCGCGTCGACATCACGGACGCGGCTTCGATCCGCACCCTGTTCGCGCGCGTCGGTCAGGTCGACGCGATCATCTCGGCCGCCGGCGGCGCGGCCTGGAAGCCGCTGGCCGAGCTCACGGACGACGACTTCACGCGCAGCGTGACCGACAAGCTGCTGGGGCAGGTGAACGTGGTACGCCACGGCTTCGAGATCGTGCGCGACGGCGGCTCCATCACCATCACGAGCGGCGTGCTCGCCCAGCAGCCGATGGTGGGGAGTGCGGCCGTGAGCCTCGTGAACGCCGGGCTCGAGGGGTTCACGCGCGCCGCCGCGCTCGAGGCGCCGCGCCGGATCCGCGTGAACGTGGTGAGCCCCGGCTGGGTCGCGGAGACGCTCGCCGCCATGGGACAGGACCCGTCGGCGGGGATCCCGGCCGACGCGGTGGCGCGCGTGTATGCCGAGAGCGTGACGGGCTCCGCGACTGGCGCCGTGTTGGCGGCGATGCCTGGGCAGGGGCGACCGCGAACTACTGCGCCGGCAGCAGCTGATCGATGATCGTCTGCTTCCGCTGGCGAATGCGCTCCTCGTCCCGCGTGTAGACGACGAAGCGGCCGATCCGGCGCGACTCGACCAGGCCGATGTCGAGGAGCAGCTGGATCTGCTCGTTGAGCGCCGGCTGCCTGCATCGCAGGCGCGTGCGCAGCGCCTTGGCCGTCACGCCG
>DASTGQ010000254.1:0-2915 GCA_035718985.1 Gemmatimonadaceae bacterium | reverse complement strand
CGCTGCGCTTGTCCGGACGGCCCGGATCCACTAAGCTCAACTTCATGCGGCGCATGACGTTCGCCGCGCGAGCGGCACCGCCAGCGCCGAGTCCGCCGACGAGTCCGCACCGATGAGCCCACGCGAAAACCTCCTCAACCTGACCCCTGCCGACGCCGAGCGGCGACTTGCCGAAGCGATGACCGAGCTCGGGCAGCCGTCGTATCGCGTCGGGCAGGTGCTGCGGCGGTTGTGGACCCTCCCCGCTCGGGACTTCGACGCGATGACGGAGCTCCCGGCCTCGCTCCGCGCCGAGCTCGATGCCCGATTCGAGATTCCGCGCCTGGAGTTGGCCGTCCGTCAGCGCTCGAGCGACGGAACGCAGAAGTTCCTGTTCCGCCTGCGCGACGGCGAGGCCATCGAGACGGTGGCCATCCCGGAAGGAAATCGCGTCACGCTCTGCATCTCGTCGCAGGCGGGGTGCGCGCTGCGGTGCGCCTTCTGCGCGACCGGCGCGATGGGCTTCGCCCGGAACCTCGAGGTGTTCGAGATCGCGGGCCAGGTGCGCGAGATGCGCCTCATCGAGGACCCGGTGAACGTGACGAACATCGTCTTCATGGGCATGGGCGAGCCGCTCATGAACTGGAAGGCCGTGGACCCGACCCTCACGCTCCTCAACGATCCGCGCGCGCTCGGCATCGGGGCGCGGCACATCACCATCTCCACGGTGGGGGTCCTGCCGGGCATCGTGGCACTCGGCGAGCGCAAGGAGCAGTTCCGCCTCGCCATCTCCATCCACGCGCCCACGGACGAGCTGCGGCGTCAGCTCATGCCGATCAACACCAAGTATCCGCTGGCGGACGTCATCGAGGCGGCCAAGGTGTTCGACCGCCGCGTGACCTTCGAGTACGTGATGCTTGGCGGGGTGAACGACGGCCCGGAGCAGGCGCGCGACCTTGGGCGACTCGCCCGTGAATGTGGCGCGTTCGTGAACCTGATCCCGCTGCATCCGGGCGGTTCGCTGGGCTTCGCGCCGACGCCAGCGACGCAGATCGCGCGCTTCGCCCGGCTGCTCCGTGATCAGGGCCTCGAAGTGGCGATCCGGAAGAGCCGCGGGATGGACATTGCCGCGGCGTGCGGGCAGCTACGGGTCGAACGGCTGGGCCGGCGCGCGCCACGTGCGACCCAGCAGCACGGTGACATCCAGGTAGCGTGAGCTGTCGCGCTGGGTGCGCGATACGGCGGGGCTGAGCACCTTCGCGGCGGCGGCCGCCCATTCGGGGTGTCCGGAACGGTCGAGCGCCACCGTCGTGTCTATCGCCGGGCTCGCGTTGCCCATCTCCACCACGTCGAAGCCCCGGTCGCGCAGCAGGCGAGTGGCGCGGCGGGCGAGACCGTGCTTTCCCGTCGTGTTGAGCACCTGGACCCGGATGCGCACGCCGCCGGGTGCGCGCGGCGGATCACCGGGCAGCACGGCGGCGAGCGTGCTGGTCGTCATGGAACGACGCGCCTGGATGACCCACGCCGCGCCGACGAGGATGATCACGGCGAGGACGAGGCCGACGAGGACGAGGCGCTTCACCTGACCGCGTTCCACAGTGCGACCGCCTCGGGAAAGAGCTTCATGCTTTCGCGAAGCGACCACTCCAGCCGAGCGCGGAGCACCTGCCGGAAGGTGCCATCGAAGTCGTGCGGCACCTGTTCCGCGAGGTACGCTCGGTCGGCCCGCGAGAACTTGCGTCCGGGCTCCAGGTAGTCGGCCATGTAGAGGGCGCGGCCGAGCCGTCCCCACCGCGCGGAGCCGACCGTGTGATAGCGAATGGCGTCCAGCAGCTCGGGGCGCGACTCCCCCTCGGCAAGGAGGCGGTTCGCCGCGGCCGGTCCTTGCAGCATGTCCACGGTGTAATCCGGCAGCTCGCCGGCCAGACGTCGCAGCTCCGACTCCGGTGCATCACGAAGGGCGTCATGAAATCGACCGGCGTCGTGCCACGCCTGCGCGTCGTCGCCCGGAAGACGCAGCGCGTCGGCCCACTGGTCGAGCAGCTCGGTGACGCGCGTGATGTGCGCGAGCCGCCGTTCCGTGACCGCCGCCCACGAGGGCATCCGGATGACCTGCGTGCTCATGCCGCGTCTCCGGCCAGCTTCGCGAGCTCGTCGACCTCGCGCTGCCAGAAGCCCCGCCGCGCGAGTCCGGGGTGCGGCAGCACCAGCTCGCGCGTGCGCAATTCGCGCTCGCCGTAGCGCACGATATCGAGGTCGAGCGTGCGAGCGCCCCACCGACGGCTGCGCACTCGGCCCTGCGCGCGTTCCACGCGCTGGAGACCGCGCAGCAACGCCAGGGGCGCGAGGCGCGTGGCGACGAGCAGCATCTGGTTCAGGTAGGGAGCCTGCGCGCCGCACCCGAACGCCGCTGTCTCCTCGACACGGCTCGCGGCGACGACCTGCGTTGCGGGGAGCAGGGAGATCGCCGCGCGGGCCGCCGCCAGGTTCGCATGGCGGGCACCGACGTTGGAGCCGAGCGCGATGAGGGCGCGCTCACGGAGGTCCTGCTCTTCCGGGCGACGCTCAACCACGCTGGCGTTCCACGACGATCTCCGCGTAGTCCAGCGGTCCTTCGAGCATGACATGCGGCTTGCGCACGGCGACTCGCACGGACGCCACGCCCGGGAGAGCCAGCAGCGCGTCGGCGATGTCGGCCCCTATGGACTCCAGGTAGTCGAGCGGCTGCCGCTCGAAACGGTCGCGTGTCCGCCGATAGACTTCGCGGTAGTCGAGCACCTCATCACTCCCCTTCACGCGGCGAAGAGTGACATCCACCTCGAGCGGCTGCGGGAGCGAGCGCTCGTGATCGAGGATCCCGACCCGCGCATGGAAGCGCATGCCGGCGAGCGTGATCTCGAGGCGATCGGAGGAAGGAGAGGGCACGACGGTCAACG
>DASTGQ010000253.1:0-3668 GCA_035718985.1 Gemmatimonadaceae bacterium | reverse complement strand
GGAAGCGGCGACCGTCCTGGGGAGGGTCGCCGCTTCAACGTGCTTTCAGAGTGACTCTCGAACGATCAGCTCGAGGCGACGATGTACCCCGACCGGCGGCCCATGCGGACGGCATGGAGCGCGTTGCTGAAGAAGCCGAATGCGATGATGGCACTCAAGGCCAGAACCGTGAAGCGGCGCGTCATTGTCTGGTCGCCTCCCGGTTAGAAGCCAATGGATGCGTCGAGCGACAGCGGGTCGGCGCTGAACTCCGCCACCACGTAGCCGCTGAAGTGCTTGATCCGGCGGAACACCATGAAGTTCTTCGTGTCCACGTACGACTTCAGGTCCGCGTCCGTCTGCGACTCATCCATGCAGCTGGTCTCGTTGCAGTAGTAGAGGACCTTCGTCGCATCCAGCGTCGCCTGGTCAGTGACGGCCAGGTACAGCCAAACCTGCTTGTCAGGGCTGAAGCGCAGCGCCGGCTGGAACTCCACGCTCGGATGGTCGGTCCCCGCATTGCGTACCACCGCGGTGATCGTCATCGGCGCCGTCTGCGGCGCACAGGTGTCGTTCCACGTGCCCATGCCATAGCTGGACGTACCAAGATCGCAGATGGCGTTGGCCGGGATGTACAACCCGCTCGCGCCAAGCTGCAGCGTCTGGGACTGGCTCGGATCGACCGTGAACTGGTAGGTGCCGTCCACCACGCCGACCAGGGCGCGCTGCGCATCGGTCGGGACGAACGGGGACGTGCGCTCCTGGGTGCGGAGCGTCGGAGCCACCGGGGCGGTGGCCTCGCCGGCGCACGCCGCGAGCATCAGGCTCGAAGCGGCCAGCATGGTAAGCGTCTTGGCTCTCGAGCGTGCCATCGTCGGCAATCGCATAGGGGGTCAGGTGCGAGGAGTGAAGCCGGTTCGGCTCGAGGGCGTCGTGCCCGCCGAACCGTCGTCGAACCACATCTGGCTGGAAAACCTCCCAGTGCGGCACCCCTCCCATTGGCAATGCCGAAGCCATGCGGACGAGTTTGCTGATTCCCGTCACGTTGACCGGGACTCACCCCCATCCTTCGCCGCGTTCGGTTATGCTGTCCTCGCCCCTCGGACACCCTGACGACGCGCACCTCCCGCGTCATTCGTGCAGGTCGCCACACTATTCGCGTTCTGCAATGGGCGCCGGCGCCGACCCCACGGTGAAGCAGCAGCGCGGCCGCTCCCCATGCTGGCAGCACGAACGCGCCTCCTGCCCGGCCACCTCGGCAACCAGCGTCTCCACTGCGTAGCACATGGACGGGCAGTGAGAGACGGCGACCGACAGCGGGCACCCCGAGCTCCTGATGACCAGCGAGCCCCCCTCCCCCTCCACCACCTCGACGTCCCCGCCGAGTGAACGGAGCACGTTCGCCGCCGCTTCGGTGCGGGCGGCCGCAGTCCCCTGCGCCCTCCCCCCCACCCCGCGCGCCAGCCGCCGACCCACCTCGTGGAGCATCGCCTCCGACCGATCGGGCGGGAGCTGCTCGAGCATGACGTCGAGCATCATCTTCAACACCGGCGGGTACGCGCGCGACAGGAGGGGATCTGCGTCCGGATGCAATTCATATATGGTAGCCGGCTTCCCGACACCGGTGCCTCGGCGGACCCCGTCCTGTCGCACCAGGCCGTCGCGCTCCAGTGCGGCGAGGTGGCTCCGCACTGCGTTGTCGGTGAGCCCGAGCGCCTGCGCGAGCTCCTCCACGGTGCGCGCCCCGCGCCGGAGCAGCAGCACCACCTGCCCACGCGTGCTCTCCAGAAAGCGCCTGCCCAGCGCGATGGCGTCCATGCGTGCCCACCCGTGAAGCGACCTCCAAAAGCTACGCGAGCCGACCCGATTGTCAATAAACGACTTGACTTATTCACCGCCGGAACCAGCCCGTTCGGCACCGTGGTTGCCTTTGAGAGGCTGACCGGCAGGCGCATGACGCGCCCGGGCCGACCCTCTCAGGAGCGTTCGATGACTACTGCAACCGTGCGACGGCTTTCGCACCACCTCGGCGCCGCGATCATCTTCGCCGCCATGACCGCGTGTGCCAATACGGGCGGCCTGGGCGGCATCCTCGGCAGCGTGCTCGGTGGGGGACAGGGCAACCAGCTGCAGGGCGCCATCTCCGGCGTTGATACCCGCGCCCAGCAGATCGGCGTCCAGCAGTCGAATGGCCAGACTGTGTGGGTGCGTTACGACAACAACACCCAAGTGCTCTACCAGAACCAGAACTACCCCGTGACGTCGCTCGAGCGCGGCGACCAGGTGGTGGCCACCATCCAGGACGCCGGCAACGGGAGCTACTACGTGAGCACCGTACAGGTGACGCAGTCGGTGTCGAACGCGAGCGGCGGGGTGTACGGCAACCAGGGCGGCGTCACCACCTATCAGGGCAACGTGCGCCAGGTGGACCGCTCGAACGGCTGGTTCACGGTGGACGAAGGGAGCATCGGCCGGATCACCGTGACGCTTCCGTCCGGACTGAGCCAGCAGGACCTCAACCGCTTCAGCAACCTGCGTTCGGGTGACTACGTGCGCTTCTACGGTGTGCGCACGGGCAACAGCCAGGTGCAGCTGCGGCAGTTCTATTAGTAGATGGCAGGTGCTCGACGGCGTGAAGCACGAAGGGCAGCGAATGTTCGCTGCCCTTCGTGCTTCACTGCCCCGCGGCGGTGGTCTCGAGCGCTTCCCAGCGCTCGATTGCCTTCGCGATCTCGACCTCCAGCGCCGCGAGCCGGGCCCGGGCCGCCGCGACCGCGACGCCGTCGCGCAGCAGCGTCGGATCGCTCAGCGACAGGTAGAGCCGCTCACGCTCGCCCTCCAACCCATCGATGCGATCGGGAAGCTCGGCGAGCTCCGCCGACTCCCGGAAGCTGAGCTTCTTCGGCTTGGTCGCGCGCGGTGCCGATGTGGCCGGCGGTGCTGGCTTCTTCGGCGACGGCGGCGGGGCGGCTAGCACCGGGCGCTGCCGCACCCAGTCGCTGTAGCCGCCCGCGTACTCGGCCACGCGCCCATTCCCCTCGAACACGAGCGTGCTCGTCACCACCTGGTCGAGGAAGTCGCGGTCGTGACTCACGAGCAGCAGCGTGCCCTCGTATTCCAGCAGCAACTCCTCCAGCAGGTCGAGCGTCTCGATGTCGAGGTCGTTGGTCGGCTCGTCGAGCACGAGCAGATTGAAGGAGCGCGTGAACAGCCGAGCGAGCAGCAACCGGTTGCGCTCACCTCCCGACAGGGCGCGCACCGGCGTGCGGGCGCGATCGGCCGAGAAAAGGAAATCCTGCAGGTAGCCGAGCACGTGCTTGCGCGCGCCATGCAGCTCGATGAAGTCGGCGCCGTCGGCCACGTTCTCGAGGACGCTGCGCTCCGGGTCGAGCTGCTCGCGGAGCTGGTCGAAGTACGCCACCTCCAGCCCGGTACCCAAGCGGATGGTGCCCGTGTCGGGGGGCAGCTCGCCGAGCAGCAGGCGGAGCAATGTCGTCTTGCCGGATCCGTTGGGACCGATGAGCCCCACGCGATCGCCGCGCATGATTGTGGTGGAGAAGTCGCGCACGATCACGCGATCACCGCGCGAGAAGCTCACGTCGCGCGCCTCGACGACGAGCTTCCCCGAGCGCTCGGCCTCCTGCGCCTGGAGCTTTGCCACGCCGGTGCGCTCGCGCCGTGCGCTGCGC
>DASTGQ010000252.1:0-9649 GCA_035718985.1 Gemmatimonadaceae bacterium | reverse complement strand
CAGGATTGGCCAAGTGCAGGAACCGCGCTCCGCCGATATTCTTCGGCGCTGTCAGGGCGCCTGCTGGAAGGCGACTTGCAATCCGGTGCGCAAGCCGCCGATGCCTGACGCACCACTTACTTATCAACCCAACGAGTGATGTCTCGCGCCCCACGTTCCGTCGTGCTGTTCGCCCTTGCCGTCCTGCAGGTGACGTTCGTCACGCCGCTGGCGGCCCAGGACACGAGCCGCACGCGTGTCGTGCCCTTCGACACCCAGCACGTTCACAAGACACTGTTCACCTGGCGCGACGCGGCGTTGGCGGGCGGATTCGTCGGCCTCACCGTTGCGATGTTTCCGGTGGACCAGCACATCAACACGCGGCTGCAGGACCCTACTACCCAGACCAACCGCTTCTTCAACAGGTCCGCGAAGGGGGTGGAGATCATCGCCTCGCCCGGTGCGTTCATCATTGGCGGAGGGATGTACGCCATCGGCCGCTGGGGCGGGCATCCATGGCTTGAGGACCTGGGGTGGCACGGCACCGAATCCGTGCTCGTGGCCTCGCTGGTGACCGGGGTGCTCAAGGGCTCACTCGGCCGCTCGCGCCCGTACGTCTCCGCCGACACCAACCCGCACGACTTCAAGCTCTTCGGCGGGTTCAGCAACAGTGACCGGCAGTCCTTTCCGTCCGGACATACCACCGCCGCCTTTGCCGCCGCCGCGGCGGTGACGAGCGAGATGCGGCGCATGCACCCGGAGGCGGTGTGGTATGTGGCACCCGTGATGTATGGTGGCGCCACGCTGGTGGGACTCTCGCGCATGTACCACAACAAGCACTGGGCGAGCGATGTTGTGCTCGGCGCCGCCATCGGTACCTTCAGCGGTCTGAAAGTGGTGCGCTACTCACATACGCACCCCGACAACAGGATCGATCGCGTCATGCTGCACACCTCGCTCGCCGTGATGCCGAACGGGCAGGTCGGCCTGGTGCTCACCGCGCCAGCGCCCACGGGATCCGGCGGGCCCTGACACTCGCGGCGTCATCACGCCGTAGGACTCTCCATGATTCAGGCCAAGGTGGTACAGGCTCCCGCTCCCGTTCCCCCCGCCGTGCCGGGAGTGACCATCGTCACGCCACAGGTGCTCACCGGCCCGCCGACCACCGCAGCCGAGCTGCGCGCGCTCAGGGCCCGGCGGAGCGAGCTGTCCGACCAGTTGAACTCGGCCGTGGGGCGACGTCGCGACGTCGCGCGCCAGCTGCAAAGTGCCACCGGCGCCGACCGTGCGGGGCTGGAGCAGCGGCTGAGCGTGCTCGACGCACGCATCGCGCGGTTGGAGTCGTCCATTGATGAAACGGGGCAGCAGCTCGCGTCCGTGCCCGTGGAGCTCATCGCGCAGCAGGAACCCTTCCGGAACTCCCGTCCCACCACCGCCATGAATGCCGTCCCGATCCTGATCGTGTTCACGATCTTCGTGCTGTGCCCGATCGCCCTCGCGGCGGCGCGCTCCATCTGGAAGCGCGGCTCGATGCCGCGCGCCCTGGCTGATCGCGATACCACGGCCCGACTGGAACGGATGGAGCAGGCGATGGATGCGATCGCCATCGAGATCGAGCGCGTGTCGGAAGGACAGCGCTTCGTGACCCGGTTGATGGCAGACGGGCGAACCGCACTGCCCGTGACGACGAACCGTCAGGGCGAGCAGGTGGGCTGAGGGTCGCTCAGATCTTCCAGCTCAGCTTCGCCAGCTCCGCATCCGACAGCAGGTACCACTTCTCGGGATAGTCCCGCACGCGGCGCACGGCGCCGTCACTCCAGAAGATGAGCGACCGCCCGCTCCGCCGGTCGTAGCTGGAAAAGGCCATTTCCTTCACCTTCCACCGCGCTCCGTCGTCGTCCACGAAGATGCGCTCGTGCTCGAGCGAATCCTTCTCGCGGACCGAGTCAGGATGCGACGACCTGTCCATCGGTTGGGGTGAAGGGAGAAATGGCGATTGCGCGTCATGACCTGGAAAGGTCCGACGCGGGGCAGAAACGGAAACTGTAGCATGATACGGTCCGGGTCAACGGCGGCTCCGCCACGACCGAACATGATCGCTCCACCACGGGAGGAGCATTCTACCTCGCCTCGGCCTGATGCCCTCGTTTGACGATCGCTTCGCCTTTGCCGCGGGTGCGTACGCCAGCTATCGGCCTCGCTATCCGGATGCGCTGTTCGACTGGCTCCGGGCGCGACTACCGGCGGCTCAGCGAGTGTGGGACTGCGGTACCGGGAGCGGCCAGGCGGCGGCCTCGCTTGCCGAGCGCTTCCAGCTCGTGGTTGCCACCGACCCGAGCCTCGCGCAGCTGGCCCATGCCGAACGTGCCAACGCGCCTCACTATGTGGCGATGACCGCGGAGGCCGGCGCCCTCGTCAGTGGCTCGATGGATCTGGTGACGGTGGCGCAGGCGCTCCATTGGTTCGATCGTGGCGCCTTCTTTCTCGAAGCGCGGCGCGTCCTCGTTCCCGGCGGATTGCTCGCCATCTGGAGCTACGGTCTCCCCTCGATCGAGCCGGCGATCGACGAAGTGCTTCGTCGATTCCATGACGTGAAGATCGGGCCATACTGGTCCCCCGAGCGAAGCCTCGTCGAGCGTGGCTACGACGGGATCGAGCTGCCATTCGTCGAGGAACGAGTTCCGCACTTCCCGATGCATGCCACGTGGACCCTCGCGCAGCTCGGAGGTTATCTGTCTACCTGGTCCGCGGTCGGACGATACCGGGCGGTGACGGGCGCCGACCCCGTGCCGGATGTCATGCGTGCACTCGCCGCTCGCTGGGGAAGCGTTGCGGCTGAGCGCCCCATCCGCTGGCCGCTGACGCTCCGGGTCGGATCGCCCCGCTGAGCGAAATGGGCTCGATCAGGGCCATGGCAACCTGCAAGAAGTCGTGCAGATTGCCCGAAACGCGCGGGTGGGCGATCTGGCCCATTCGACCGAACCGATCGGGCGGAATTCCCGAAGCGATGATCGGCGCGGTCCAGTGATGGACAGCGTGACTGGAGTGTGACAGCAGACACAGCTGGCCCCGGCGTTGCCAATGAAGCGGCATCCGCACGGGCTTGCTGTAGCCGTCTGACTCACCCGAGGCGAGTTGCGCTTCGCCGGTGTCCGTTCCTTTCACGCCGCCTTCCAATGCGTCTTCGCTACCTGATTCTCGCGATGTCCGGTGTCGTCGTGGCCTCGAGCGCCTGCTCGGTGGATGCCACGGCGCCGCTGCCCCTCGCCGCACCCGGCAGCGCTGGCCTGTCGAGGGGGCAGGCGAATGACCTGCCAAATGGCAATGCGAAGCCGGTCAGCGGCACGACCGAAGACGACTCGTCCACTTATGTAGTCAAGATCGATCCGCGCCGCGACAACTACCTGCAGTTCGGCGCGCACTCGCTCTGGCTCCCTGCACACTCCGTCTGCGATCCCGCCACGTCGAGCTATGGCATGGGCACGTGGAATCTCCCCTGCTCGCCACTCACGACGAGCATCACGATCACGGCCAAGGTCCGCAGCGCGTCCGGCGGTCTGCCGCGCATCGACTTCGAGCCGGCGCTTCGCTTCAATCCGATGAGGACTGTCTACCTCACGCTCGCCGTGAAGGGCAAGCAGGCGCAGGATGCGGTGGCAATGGGAATTCTCTACTGCCCGACCACCGCCGCGAAGGCATGCGTGGACGAGGCGCTGACGGATCCCACGCTGGCAACAGAACTGGACCGGCCCGACCACCTGGTTTACCGCCGCATCAAGCACTTCAGCGGATACCTCGTGGCGGAGCGCGGCCTGACGGGAGACGCACTGTACTAGCCTTTCGCGGAGCCGCCCCGACGACGGGGCGGCACGCGGGCGGATGGGCCGGATGGTCGCACGGTGAGTGCGGCTCGCCCGGCCTTCGCGCCGCAATAGCCCCTCGCGCCTCGAGTATCCGGTGACCTCGTCGTTCGACGGCTCCGTCCAGGTTCGCCTGCACCTCCCGCTGCCGATCGATCGGGCGAGCGTGGAAGTGTCGGCGCGCGCGCTGGCGGAAGAGGCCCGGGCGCTCGACCGGCTTGGCCGGCGCGCCGAGGCGCGCACGCTGTTCGAGCGGGCGCTGCACAGCCTGGACGCCTCGTCGTCCTCCACCGCATCGGCGCTGTTGCGCTGGATCGCTCGCTCGCACGAAGTGGATGCCGACTACGAGACGGCGGCGGACTGCGCCGAAGCGGCGGTCGCGTCGGCGGAGGCCCATGCGGATCGCAGCGCGCTGGGGCACGCCCTCAACGTTCTCGCGGCGGCGCGGTGGCGGCTGGGTGAGCTCGATGTTGCCGAGCGCACCTTCCATGAGGCGCTGACCCGCGGCACGAGCAGTGACGACCCGCGCCTGTACGTGGACGTCACGACGAACCTTGGCTCCCTGGCGCGCGTCCGCGGTGATGCGCGCACCGCGGTGCGCTTCTATCACGACGCGCTGGCGCACGGGCGGCGGCACTCGCTGCTCGACAACATCGTCGGCACGCTGAACAACCTCGGCATCGTCAGCCTCGAGATGGGACGGCACGACGAGGCCGACTCGGCGTTCCACGAGGCGCTCTCGATCGCCAACGCGCTGGGTGGGTTGTCGATGCGCATTCAGCTCGAGGTGAACGTCGCATTGCTCGAGACGGAGCGTCGCGACTTCGTCGAGGCGCAGCGTCATTGCGACCACGCCATGGAGCTCGCCGCTCACCTCGGCGACGCACGCGCCAACGGTGAGGCCGAGAAGGTCTACGGCGTCATCGCCCGCGAAACCGGTGATCTGGCGGCCGCGGAGGCGCACCTCGCGCGCGCGCGCGCCATCGGTGCGGCTTCGCGCGACCTCACGCTCGAAGGCGACGCCAGCCAGGAGCTGGCAACACTCTACCAGCGGCTGGGCCGACATCGCGAGACGCTGCAGGCACTGAACGACGCCTACCGTTGCTTCACGCAGCTCCGTGCCCGCCACGAGCTGGCGGACGTCGGCCGCCGGATGGCGCGCCTCGAGGGCGACTTCCTGGACGTGGTGCGCGGCTGGAGCGACGACATCGAGTCCAAGGACACGCACACGCAGGGACACTGCGAGCGCGTTGCCGACCTCTCGGGCGCCCTGGCCGCGAAGGCGGGAATGGACGAGAGCTATCTCTTCTGGTTCCGGATCGGCGCCATGCTGCACGACGTGGGCAAGCTGATCGTGCCGGCCGAGGTGCTCAACAAGGCCGGGACGCTGACCGTGGAAGAGTGGGCCGTAATGCGCCAGCATCCGGCGGCCGGCGCGCAGATGCTTGACGACGTGCGCTTCCCCTGGGACGTGCTGCCGATGATCCGCGGCCACCATGAGCGGTGGGACGGCACCGGCTATCCGGACGCCCTGCGCGGTGAGGACATCCCGCTGGCGGCACGCATCCTCTGCATCGCCGACGTCTACGACGCGCTGACGACGGAACGCAGCTACAAGCGCGCCTTCTCCCATCTCGAGGCGATGGAGATCATGCGCCGCGAGATCGGCAAGCAGTTCGATCCGCACATCTTTGCGCGGTTCGAGGAGCTGGTGCGGCGCGGAGGTGCCACGGCACGCCCGATGTCCCGCCGCGTGACGCCGGTGCGGCGCATGGCCTCCGTCGGGGCGGCCGGCGACTCCGAGGAAGACGACCTGACGGGCGCGCTGGTGCGGCGCGCGTTCGTCAACGTCACCGCCGCGGTGCTGGCGGAACGCCGGCGCGCCAGCGGCCCCGTGTCGCTGCTCGTCGCCGACGTGGACCAGTTCAAGCTGGTCAACGACACCTACGGCCACCTGACGGGTGACGACGCACTGCGCTACGTGTCGGGCGCGATCCGCGAGCAGTTGCGAGCGGGCCAGTATGTCGGGCGGTACGCCGGTGACGAGTTCGTGGTCCTCCTCCCCGGAATGGAGGCCGCGGCTGCCGTGGCGTTCGCCGACGAGCTGCGGCGCGCCGTAGCCGCGCAACCGATCCCGGTACGTGAAGCTCCCGACCAGGTGGTGACCGTCACCCTGTCGATCGGCGTGGCGACTGCGCCGCTCCATGGCGAGGCGTTCGAAACGTTGTTCACGGCAGCCGACCGCGCGCTGTTCGAGGCCAAGCGCGAAGGCCGCGACAAGGTGGTTGGCGCCCTCGCAGCGAGCGAGGGGCCGCCGCCGCTCGTGTTCAGCCGGTTCGTGGGCCGCGGCCCGGAGCTGCGCGCACTCGTGGCGGCGCTGGACGAGAGCGCACATGGCTCGCCGCAGGTGCGCGTCGTGATCGGCGAAGCGGGCGTCGGCAAGTCCACGCTGCTGCGCCAGCTGCTTCCGGAGATGCGCCTGCGCGGCGTGGCGCTGGCGACGGCTCGCGCGCTCGAGAGCGAGTATCGCGCGCCGTACGGACCGTGGGCCGAGCTCGTGCTCGCCCTGCACGAGCTCGGCCTGGCGCCCCCCGGCCCATGGCCACTCCTCGAGCGCCTCGTGCCCGCGCTTCGCGCGCCGGATGCACCTCCCACGATCGTGCCGCTGGATCCGACGCAGACCCACCAGCTGCTGCAGGAGCTGGTGCGCTTCCTTCGCGTAGCGAGCGAGGCGCGGCCGCTCGCGCTGCTGCTGGAAGACCTGCATTGGGCCGATGCCGCGAGCTGGGACGCACTGGAGTACGTCCTGGCGCAGGTCACTACGGAGCGCATCTGCGTGCTGGCGAGCCTGCGGAGCGAGGAGGCAGCGTACGGAATGGTGCGCGAGCGCCGGCAGCGCCTCTCCCGCGACGAGCGCTCGCGCGAGCTGCGCGTGGAACGGCTCGAGCCAGCCGAGGTCCGCGAGTGGCTGCAGGGCGCGCTGCATCGCTCCGAGCTCGGGGACGACCTGCTCGACTTCGTGCTGCGCCACACCGAGGGCAACCCGTTCCTCGTCATGCAGCTGCTGCGTACCATGCGCGAGGCCGGTGTGTTCAGCAATACCGGGAGTGCGTGGGTCTGGACGATTCCCTCCACGCTGCCACTGCCAGCCGGCATGTCGGACCTCGTGGCCAGGCGACTCGCGCGGCTGCCCGTGGAGGCATCGAAGATCCTCGTCACGGCGGCGGCGATCGGCCGCACCTTCTCGCTCGCCCTCCTCGCCGAAGCCTCGGGCGCGGAAATGGAAGCGGTGCTCGATGCGGTGGACAGCGCGCTGGCAACGGCGGTGCTGGAGCCGGTCCACGAGACGGACGACGACACGTACCGCTTCGCGCACGGCCTCCTCGTGGACGCCGTGCTCCACACGGTGAGCACGGCACGTCAGCGGATCATCCATCGTCGCATCGCCGACCTCCTGGCCGCCCGCAGCCCGGATGCCGTGGACGCCGTGGCGTGGCATTACGCACGCAGCGGCGACGGGTCACAGACCTATACCTGGTGCCGTACGGCAGCAGAGCGTGCGATCACCCGCTACGCGCTCGACGACGCAACACGATTCCTCGAGCTCGCACTGGAGCACGCGAGCTCGGACGACGAGCGCGCGGCAGCGCAGGACGAGCTGGCACGTGCCGCCGAGCTGTCCGGCCGGTGGCATGACGTGGCCCGCTGGTGCGATGCCGTGCTCTCGAACGCCGTGCTCCAGGCGCAGCCGGATCGCGCGCTGCCGGTGCAGCAGCGGCGACTCCATGCGCTGGTCCGCCTCGGCCAGGCGGCACCGGATACCGAGGACGCGTGCCGCGACCTGCTCGCCATCGCCGAACGAGCTGGCTCCCGGGCCGACGTGGTGCACATCCGGTCGCTGCTCGTGCAGGCGCTGGCGCGCATGGGTCGCACCCAGGAGGCGGTGGACATCGCCACCGAGTCCGTCGTGCTCGCCGAGTCCGGCGGTGATGAAGCGCTGGTGTGTGATGCGCTGCACCGCCTCGGCATCACACTGATCGCGGGACGCCCGGGCGAGGCCGTGGAGCTCCTGATCAGGCTGGTGGCGCGCGCGCGGAAGCGTGGGGATCGGGCCATGGAGGCGCGCGCATTCCTCTCGCTGGGCGTGGCGCGCACGCGGGCGCGTGACGATCACGGTGGTGCCGAAGCGTTCCGCGCGGCGCTCACCGCAGCACGCGCTGCGCACGCGCTCGACGTCGCGGCGAGCGCGTCGATGAACCTCGGCGTGCTCGAGCTCCGCCGCGGCGACTTCGTCGCGGCGCAGGAGGCGTGCAAGGATGCCCTCCGGCTCTACACCACGCTGCGCAACAACGCCAATCGCCTCGCGGCGCTGTACAACCTCGCCAGCCTCGAACGCGAGCGTGGAGACGCCGAGGCCGCGCTCGCCCTCTATCGCGAGACTGCGGCGCTGGCCGAGCAGCTGGGCGCGGCGGACATCGCCATCGGTGCACATGCGGGCGCCGGGGTGGCCGCCCTGCGACTGGATGACGTCACGGCTGCACGGCTCGCGCTCAAGTCCGCCGAAGGCGCACTCGGAGATCGCGCCGACTGGTGGTTCCAGGGGCGTGAACTGCTGGAGTCGCTCGCCGTGCGGCTGGCCGCGCATGATGGCCAGCTGGCCGCGGCGCGGAAGCGCTTCCACGCGGCCGTGGCCAGGCTGGAGCTGATGGAGGTGTACGCCGCCGCCTGGATGGTAGCCGACTGCGGCGCCGAGCTGGCGGAACAGGATCAGGGGATCTGGCGCGTCGTGGAGCGCTTCACGACCCACGAGGCCGTGCAGGAGTTCGTGCCCCTGGCGGCGCGGTTCACCGCGCTTCGCGACCTGGCGGATCGGCCCACCGGCGTCCACGCCCGCATCCCGGCGGCGCGACTGTCACACGACCAGACGGCAACGGCTGTTCGCTGAGACGATGTCGTCCCGATGACCGAATCGGGACGAAATTCACCAAAACGCCGGTTGGTGAGCATGGCAGAACGCAAATCTTCGTGCGTTTCGCACGATTCGGCTCGAGTGCGTGGTCGGTCAGCAAGCCGGATTCGAGCGGACAACATGGCTGGTCGAGGGCGGGAGGCAGTGCCGGCGAGGACAGTCTGACAGGTGTAAGCGGGCTCGTCGCGTGGTCCCGGCATTGCCAAAGCAGGAGTGCCAAGTGTGTTGTTCCCTCCCTTCAGTGAGCCTTCGTGGCTCGAGAGGTTCCGAATGCGATTGCCGATGATGGCGCGCTCGCGAGTGTCGCTCGTCCCGCTGCTGACCACCGTGGCGACCGCGAGTCTCCTCCTTGCCGGTTGCTCGGGTGATGCGACGTCGCCGAGCGCGGCACAGCCGAAGTCCCTGTCCGCGTTGCGGACGTCGCCGTTCGTGCCGACCGGTGCCCAGCGCGCACTCGTCGGCGTGTCGGACGGCACGTACACGTTCCAGATCGACCCGACCCAGGCCCAGTCGCTGCAGTTCGGCGCGAGCCACCTCGACATCCCGGCCAACGCGGTCTGCGACCTGGCCACGTCGAGCTACGGCGTGGGCACCTGGAACGACGCGTGTGCGGCGCAGACCGACACGTTCACGATCACGGCCGTGGTGAAGGACGCCGCGACGGATCATCCGAGCGTGGAGTTCCAGCCGGCGCTGCGCTTCAACCCCCAGTCGAACGTCAACCTGTACCTGTACGTGACGGACCAGGCGACGCTCGACAACTCGAAGGTCCTGAAGTACTGCAATGAGACGGGCTGCGTGGACGAGTCGCTCACCGACCCGGACCTGATCTCGAACGTCG
>DASTGQ010000251.1:0-10955 GCA_035718985.1 Gemmatimonadaceae bacterium | reverse complement strand
GGTGAGCGAGATGACCCACCAGAGCCCGGATGTCCCCCAGCGCGCCGCGGCCCACGCGGCAAGAGGAACGCGGCTCGCCGTGATGGTGGTGGACGTCAGCATTGGCGCGACGGTGTGCCCGGCACCACCGAGCGCCGCCTCGAGCACGACTTCGGCACAGATGCCGAGCTGCGATACGGCCGCGATGCGCAGGTACCGCGCCCCCTCGGCAATGACGGCGGGATCATGGCTGAAAATGGCCGAGAAGCGCTCGGGAATGGTCAGCTCCACCACGCACATCGCTATCCCGAAGAACGAACAGAACGCCACGGAGAACCAGCCCGAGCGCTCGGCGCGATCGGGGCGGCCGGCACCGAGGTTCTGGCCGACGATCGCGGCCGTCGCCGCGCCGAAACCGACGCCCACCATGAACAGCCAGCTCTCCACGCGATGCCCGATGCCAAGCGCGGCGAGCGCCGGCGTCCCGAACTGCGTCGCCGTGCGCGTGACGAGCACGTAGATGAGCGCGAACGCGGTGCCCGTCACCGCGGTCGGGAGACCGACGCGCATGATGGAGCGCCACGTCGCCCAGCGGGGACGCCCGAAGGCGAGCACTCCGCGGCGGCCCACGATGGCCAGGCCGATCACGAACGCCACCGCACGCGTGCAGATCGTCGCGATCGCGGCGCCGGCCACGCCCAGACGTGGAAACGGCCCCCAGCCGACGATGAGTGCCGGGTCCAGCACCAGCGTCACCGCCACCGATACGAACAGGATGAGGAACGAGGTGCGCGTATCACCCGCGGCGCGAAAGGCGGCGTCCACGGCGAAGAACCCGAAGATCAGTGGGGCGCCGAGAAAATACGTGCCGAGGTAGCGTGTGCCGAGCGCGGTCACCTCTGGCGGCGTTTCCATGACCGCGAACAGGTGTGGCAGCAACGCCAGCCCGATCGCGCCGGACAGTGTCCCGAGCACCAGCGCGAGCACCAGCGCATCACCCGCGCTGCGAGCGGCTTCCCTGCCCCGCCCCTCGCCGTACCGTCGCGCCGCCACCGCAGTGAGCCCCACGCTCACCATCTCGGCAATGGAGATGAGCAGCCAGATCCAGAACACGGCGGTGGATGCCGCGGCGAGTCCCGCCGCGCCCACGTGCGTGCCGATCCAGAATGCATCCACCGAGAAGAACAGCGTCATCAGGAGCGACGACGCCACGGCGGGAAGGGCGACCCGCGCGATGGTACGAGGCAGCGGGTCGGTGACGAGGTGCGCGGCCTCCCACTCGCTGGTGATCGCTACCGGTGCGAGCCCCTCATGCGGCTCGACCGGAAGCGATCCGCCGAACGAGGTGCGTTCCGTCACACGGCCGACGTCGCGCCCGCCGACTCGGCGACGCGACCTGCGATGGCCGTGAGGGCCTTCGCCGCCGACGAAGTCGGATCGGCGGTGACGATCGGCTTGCCGAGGTCTCCGCCTTCCATCACGCGCGGGTAGAGCGGCACCTGGCCCAGGAGCGGCAGCTCCAGCGTGCGCGCCAGCCGCTCCCCGCCTCCGGAACCGAAGAGCGCCGTCGGCTTGCCGCAGTGCGGGCACTCGAACCAGCTCATGTTCTCCACGATGCCCAGCACCGGCACGTCCACGCGCTGGAACATCTTCACGCCGCGCAGCGCATCGCCGACGCTCACGTCCTGCGGCGTCGTGACGATGATCGCGCCGTCCACGTTCGTCGCCTGGACGAGGGAAAGCTGTGCGTCCCCGGTGCCCGGCGGCATGTCCACGATGAACCAGTCGAGCTGCCCCCACGCCACGTCGGCGAGGAACTGGTTGATGATCTTCATGACGATCGGCCCTCGCCAGATGGCCGGCTGGTCCGGCTCGATCATCATGCCGAGCGAGATGAGCTTCACGCCATGGGCCTCGAGCGGAACCATCTTCTCGTTGATCACCGACGGCTGCCCGCTGACTCCCATCATCCTCGGGATGTTCGGCCCATAGATGTCCGCATCCATCAGCCCGACGCGCGCTCCGCCCTGCGCGAGCGCCACGGCGAGGTTCACGGCCACGGTGGACTTCCCCACGCCACCCTTGCCCGACGAGACGGCAATGACGCGACCGAGGTTGGTGAAGCGCTTCGGTGTCGGCGCGGAGGGACGCGGCGGTGCCGCCGGCGCCTGATCCATCACGGGAAGGGCACGGCCGGCCGGCTTCTTCGGCGCGGTGGCCACTTCGAGCTGCAGATCGGATACGCCCGGGACGTCCTGGATGGCGCGGCGAACGACGCGCGCGAGCTCGGGATCGTCCTGCGGGCCGAGTTGCAGCGTCGCGCGGACGCGCCCGTCGGTGGTGGTGGCGATGTCACGCACCTGCTGGCTGGAGAAGACGTCAGCGCCGGTGCGAGGATTGGTGATGCGGGAAAGCGCCTGGGCCAGGCGCTCCTGGAGTGTCGTGGTGGACATGCCGAAGGATAATCGTCGATTGCCGCGAACGGCGTCGGCAGAGGTCAGCCCGCCAGGAACTCCCTCGCCGCCTGTACCACACTATCCCGCACCTCGCCCAGCTCACCGGCGATCAGCGCACCAGCCGCCTTCGCGTGGCCGCCACCGCCGAACCGCCGCGCGAACGCGTTCACGTCCGTGTCGCCCGTGCTCCGGAAGGACACCTTCACCTTGCCGTGGCCGAGGTCGCGGAAGAAGAGCGCCATGCGCGTGCCGGCAATGGAACGCGCGTGCTCGACGATGCCGTCGAGGTCCTCGGCGCGAACCCCATGATCCTCGAGCGCGCCGGCGCGCATGCTCAGCCACGACAACCCCACCGCCTCGTCGACCTGGAGGGTACCGAGGACGTCGGCCATGAGGCGCACCCGTCCCGCCGGCGCGGAGGCGTAGATGCGCGTGTACATGTCCTCCGGGTCCACCCCGCGGGCCAGGAGCTGCGCCGCCACGGCGAGGCAGCGCGGCGAGGTGTTGCTGAACCGGAAGCCGCCGGTGTCGGTGAGCATCCCCGTGTAGAGCGAGCGCGCGGCGGCGGCGTTGATCTCCCAGCCGAGCACGGTGGCGAGGTCATACACCAGCTCCGCCGTGGCGCACGCGTCCACGTCGCGCACCACGATGCTTCCCGCCGGCTCGTCGGAGTCGATGTGATGGTCGATCACGAGCCGAGGCACGGTGAGGGCGCGCACGCTGTCGGCGAGCACGCCCAGCCGCTTGACGTCGCTGATGTCGACCACGAGCAGGAGGTCGATGTCGCGAAGCGCCTTCGATCCGCGCGACGTGCGATCCACCACGTCGTCCCCGAGCAGGAACTGGAACATCTCCGGCCACGGAGTGGGATTCACGATGTGCGGCGCGAGGCCGTGGGCCGCGAGCAGCCGCGCCAGCGCCGTTTCCGAGCCGCAGCCATCACCGTCGGCGTTCATGTGCGTGCTGATCGCCACCCGCCGGCCTGGCACGAGCTCGCGCGCCATCGCCTCGATGGCGGACCGCCGCGCGGCTGGAACGGTGAGAAGGTCGGTGGACACGGGCATGGCGGTGGAGGAAAACAGAGCGGCGCCCCTCTCGCGAAGGGCGCCGCCACAATCTAGTGCATGTCCGGGTCAGTCACCCATGCCGGCCGACACGACTTCGCCGCGCCCGAGTTTGGAGTGGCTCCGGCTGTACAGGAAGTAGATCGCGAGGCCGATCACCAGCCACACCACGAGTCGGATCCAGGTGTCCTTCGGCAGGCCGGCCATCAGGCCGAAGCAGCTCAGGATGCCGAGGATGGGCACGAGCGGCACGAGCGGCGTCTTGAACGCACGCGGGATCTCCGGCGAGCGCACGCGGAGGATCCAGACGCCCGCGCACACGATCACGAAGGCGAGCAGGGTGCCGATGCTCACGAGCTGGCCGAGCAGGCCGATCGGGAACAGGCCGGCGACGATCATGGCGACCGTGCCGGTGAGGATCGTCGTGATGTACGGAGTCTTGAACTTCGGGTGGACCTTGCTGAAGACCGGCGGCAGCAGGCCATCGCGCGACATGGAGAAGAACACGCGCGGCTGCCCCATGAGCATCACCAGCACCACCGACGCGAGGCCGGCGAGCGATCCGATCTCCACGGCGTAGCGCAGCCAGGCGAGCGAGGAACCGGCCGCCTGCACGGCGATGAGGATGGGCGCCGGATCGTTGAGCGTGGTGTAGTGCGCCATACCCGTCATCACGAGCGCCATGAGGACGTAGAGGATGGTGCAGATGACCAGCGAGCCAAGGATGCCGATCGGCATGTCGCGTTGCGGGTTCCGCGCTTCCTGCGCCGCCGTACTCACGGCGTCGAACCCGATGTAGGCGAAGAAGATCACGCCGGCGCCGCGCAGGATGCCGCTCCAGCCGAACTCGCCGAAGTGTCCCGTGTTGGGCGGAATGAACGGGTGCCAGTTGGCCGTGTTGACGTACATGAAGCCGACGCCGATCACGAGGAACAGCACCGCCAGCTTGATGAAGACGATGGCGTTGTTGAACCGCGCCGACTCACGGATGCCGATGACGAGGATCACGGTCATCAGCGCCACGAGCACCATGGCGGGGAGGTTGATCACCGCGCCAGTGGTGGAAAAGTGGTTCTGCGCATCCACCGCGAACGGGGCGTTCGAGTACGCCGCGGGGAAGATGATGCCGAACTCCTTGAGGAACGGCACGAAATTGCCACCCCACCCGACGGCGACGGTCGCCGCCCCGAACAGGTACTCCAGCATCAGGTCCCACCCGATGATCCAGGCGACGAACTCGCCCATCGTGGCGTAGCCGTAGGTGTACGCCGAACCGGCGATCGGGATCATGCTCGCGAACTCCGCATAGCAGAGTCCTGCAAACCCGCAGGCGACGCCGGCGAGGATCATCGAGATCACCACGGCCGGGCCGGCGTACTGCGCGGCGGCGTTGCCGGTGAGGACGAAGATGCCGGCGCCGATGATGGCGCCGATGCCGAGCAGCGTCAGGTTGGTCGCGGTGAGCGTGCGTCGGAGGCCCTGATCGCCTTCTTCGGCGGCCTCGCGCTGCAGCGCCACGACACTCTTTCTGGACCACAAACCCATCGGGGAGTCTCCAGGCGGGAAGGAGCGGATCCGGGCGGCACGAGAGCCGCCGGAGGGCGGGAGATTGTATACAGATAAGATCGCGACAACTTCGCGGCGGAGCGCGAGGTTGTCAAGGAAAACGTCGCACGATGAGGAATCGTTGGTGGGTAGGTGAGTCGTGGGTAGGTGAGGACGGACAAGGATGAGGGGTGAGTCGGCTCTGCCGACTCACCCCTTTCCGATTTCCACCCACATTCTCACCTACTCACCTACTCACCTACTCACCTACTCACCTACCCACCTACCCACCTACTCACCTACTCACCTACCCACCTACAAGCTGTAATTCGGTGCCTCGCGCGTGATCGTCACGTCGTGCGGATGCGACTCGCGCAGGCCGGCGGCCGTGATGCGCACGAACTGCGTCTGCGTCCGCAGCTCATCGACCGAGCCGCAACCCACGTAGCCCATCCCGCTGCGAAGGCCTCCCACCATCTGGAACAGCACGTCGCCCACGGGACCACGGTACGGCACGCGCCCTTCGATCCCCTCGGGCACCAGCTTCTTCGGCGACAGCTCGCCCTCCTGGAAGTACCGGTCGGCGCTGCCGTCCTGCATCGCCGACAGGGATCCCATCCCGCGCACCATCTTGAACCGGCGCCCCTCGAGGAGGAAGCTCTCGCCCGGACTCTCCTCCGTGCCCGCGAGCATGCTGCCCATCATCACGCTGCACGCGCCCGCCGCCAGCGCCTTCACGGCGTCGCCGGAATACTTGATTCCGCCGTCGGCAATCACGGGCACGTCGCCCGCTCCCTCCACGGCATCGAAGATGGCCGTGAGCTGCGGCACGCCGACGCCGGTGACGACACGGGTCGTGCAGATGGAGCCGGGCCCGACCCCGACTTTCACCGCGTCCACCCCGCGCTCGACCAGCGCACGCGCCCCTTCGCGCGTCGCGACGTTGCCCACGACGAGCTGCGTGTCGGGGAATGCCTCGCGCACCCGCTCGGTCGCCTCCAGCACGCCCTCGGCGTGACCGTGCGCGGTGTCGATGATGATCGCATCGACGCCGGCATCGATGAGCGCTTTGGCGCGCACGAGGAAGTCGCCGGCAGCCCCGATGGCCGCCGCCACCCGCAGGCGCCCGTGCTGGTCCTTGTTCGCGCCGGGATACTGCCGCCGCTTGTGGATGTCCTTCACGGTGATGAGGCCACGGAGGCGGTGATCCTCGTCCACCACGGGCAGCTTCTCCACGCGGTACTTCGCGAGGATCCGCTCGGCCTCGTCGAGCGTCGTGCCCATCGGCGCCGTGATGAGACGATCCTTCGTCATGGCCTCGGACACCGGCCGATCGAGGCTGCGCTCGAACTGCAGGTCGCGGTTGGTGATGATGCCGACGAGGCGCCCCTCATGATCGACGATCGGCACCCCCGACACGCGGAAGCGCGCCATCAGGCTGCTCGCCTCGCGCAGCGTGGCCGTCTCGGGCAGCGTGTACGGGTTGATGATCATCCCGCTCTCGCTGCGCTTCACGATGTCCACCTGCATGGCCTGCCGGTCGATGGACATGTTCTTGTGCAGCACGCCGATGCCGCCGGCCCGCGCCATCGCGATGGCCATCTCGGCTTCGGTGACGGTGTCCATCGCCGCCGAGACGAGCGGCACGTTCAGCTCGATCTTGCGGGTGAACCAGGACTTCGTGGAAACGTCCTTGGGGTGCGTGACGGAGTGGCGTGGCGCGAGCAGGACGTCGTCGAAGGTGAGCGCGACGTCCTCGCGCACGCGAGAAGCGCCGTTGGTGGCGCTGGAACGCGAAAGCCCGCTCTCAGCAGGGTGCCGAGGAGCGGGCCGTGTGGTGTTCGATGAATCGGAGCGTGTTGTGGTCGCCATGGCGAAACGTAGGCGGAGCAGCCGGGAACTGCAATATGGCTCAGCCCCGGCCGATCACCTTGAGGCGGCGACGGATGCCCCGCGGCAGGAAGAACGCCGCCGCCGCGAGCGCTTCCTTGAGGTTGAGATCGGCGAGGTCGTCCACCGAGCCCGTCCAGTGGGCCAGCACCACGGAGCGGCCGGCATTCGACACCAGACGCTGGAGCGCCATCACGAGGACGAAGACGTCATCCACCTCCCCGAGAAAGGGGATGAAGTCGGGGATGAGGTCCACCGGCATGATGATGTATGCCATCGCGCCCGCCACGAGGAGCTTGTCCACCGTGCTCACGCGCTTGTCCGTGAGCAGCCCGCCGAGCAGTCGGAGGTAGGATGGCAGCTGCTTCATGTAGTAGATCACCGTGCGCTTCGCGCCCGTACGCGGTGATCCCTCCCCTGTCGCGCCCGCCCGGGCACTGGCACCTCGCGCGCGCGTCCTGCTGCCGGACCTCTGGGCCACTGGTGCTCTCCTTAGCGTGAAGTGGGGCCGCCGGACGAAGGTGCATCCGGCGGTGCGCTCCCTTCACTCGCACCAGTCGTGCCGCTCGCGCCGCCTGGACCGCCGGGCGAGGTGCTCGCGCGCGGCGTGCTCGCCGTCGTTGCCGCGTCAACGACGCGCGACGTGGCGCTCATCAGGTCGCTCGCCACCGACTTCCCCGCCGCAGCCGCGTTATTGAGCACGCCCATCGCCTTGTTCATGAATCCCATCGTTTCGGCAATGGTGGTCGCACTGACCTTGCCGGCGCGCATGCGTTCCTCGACCGCATCGGCAAAGCGGCTCAGCGGATTCGTCGCCGTCGTGGCGGCCGCGCGCTCCGCGTACTTCGACTCGAGGAAATCCACATAGTCGAGCACCTGATAGCCGCGCTCGTCGGAGAGGGACTCCAGCTTCTGGATCAGCTTGTCGCGGAGGTAGGGATTCATGATGGCCCCTGGGGTCGGCAGTGCACTGGCTGGCGGCACCCGCGAGCGAATGACTGCACGCGCTCGCTGATCAGTAAGTGTCGCTGATCGCAGGGACGAATGCCATCTGTGGCCGGCGGGATGGACTCAGCCCGGCGTCAGCTCACCCACGCCAGCGCGACCGCTTGCCACGCGTGTCGACGTGCAGGTACGGCGTGCGGTAGCGACGGCTCGTATAGATCCCGAGCCCGCCAACCAGGTCCGGATGGGCATCCTCGACTCGCTCCACGGCGAGCATGACGCGGATCTCGTCCGTCATGTCGATCTTGCCGTCGCCGTTCGCGTCGATCTGGATGTCCGCCGCGTCGCCGTACTGGTGACGACTGTCGCTCGCCGCGCGGTGCACTTCGCGGTTGTGGTCGGGCGAGCGGAAGCCGGAGTGCACGTCGATCACCAGCTCGGGGCGGGACGCACCACCGACGTCGGCGAGGATGAGCTCCAGCTTGTCGAGGAGCCGCGGATTGAGGGCGACGTACTTCGGCCAGACGTTCTCCTGGTCGTCGTGCGTCACGAAGTCGGCGAGCTTGAGGTGCTTGCTGAGGGGGAGGTCGAGCAGCTGGGGCTGCACCTCGAGAAATCCCTCCGGCACGTCGTGCCTGCCCCGCACGCGCTCGGCCAGGTAGGTACCGATCCGATACCCGTTGAGCCACGCACCGAGCTTCCGGTCGAACGGGACCATCACGGCGAGCGTGGGCTCGTCCACGATCTCCCGCGCCCCGCCACGCACCACCGCCAGGCGGTAGAACCCTGCTTCCTTCGGTGCGACGGGAGGCTCGGCGGTCAGCGGGCGTGGGTCACCGGTGGCTGCGGAATCGATGACGCGAACCCACTGGTACTGCAGCGAGTCGGCGCGGCCACCGATGGCGAGGGGAAACTCGACCTGCTCCCCCGGGAGGGAAAAGCGCACCTTCACCTCTCCGCTCCGCCCGAACGCGTCGGCGGTGGGGACCGCCGACGGAAGGGCGATCTCGGGGGAGAGCGCCGCACTCAGGTTGGCGAACGCCGTTGGCGGTGCATCCTCGGGTGGCTTCATGAACTGCACCGCACCGAGGGTGGCGAATCCGACGAGCAGCACGGCTCCCGCGCCCCCGCGCGTTTTCGCGCGGCGGCTGACAGACCTGCGTCGGTCCACGGTGCCGGGTTGGGACATGAGGAGGGAGGGTCGGGACCTGGGGGAGGGCGGAACGGCTGGGGCGGCCGTTTCCGGCATCCGGATTCGTGCCCCTGGCCATCGTCCGGCCAGACGCAAGGTACCCCGATTACCGACGAGCGGAAGCCATGTCAGGCAACGACATACGGTAACTGATCGATCGGTCAGTAGATGTAGACCGGCGTCCCCACGGCCACCATGTCGTAGAGCCGGGCGATGTCCTCGTTCAGGAGCCGCACGCAGCCATGGCTGACCGAGTGCCCGATGCTGCTCGGGGTGTCGGTGCCATGAATTCCGTATCCGTCGCCCAGGTCCAGGCGATTGGTGCCGAGGACGCCCTTGTACTTGCGCTGATTGGTGCCGAAGGGCGGGATGACGATGTTGCCGCCGGCCACGATCTCGTGCCCCTCCTTCGCGTCACCCAGGGCAACGACGCGGCCGCCGGGGTAGACCTTCACCACATCGGTGCCCTGAACGGTGATCTGCGACCCGTCGCTGGCCGGAACCGACTCTCCGCGATTCAACCGAACGATGCCGAGGCCGCGCTTCCGTGCCTGCTCCACGTAGTGCCAGTCGGGCGGCACCCACGTCGGTGCCGAGTCCTTGGCCTGCACCACCAGCCGTCCGCGCGGCGTCTCGAACTTCCAGTGGTCCCCACCGCCCGCCGACTCCATGACCCTCCCGCTGCCGGTGGCGACGGGGGCGGTGAACAGGACACTGTCCCGCAGCTTGTACCAGAGCCGGTGATCCTCGATGCTCACGACGACGTATGGCTTCGTCACCGGCAGCGCATCGCTGCCATCGGTGACGGTGGCGAGGCTGTCGTTCACCGCTCCGCTGGCGAGCCGCACGCGGTCGAGGAGCTCGACGTTGTCGTTGAAGACCATACGGCTCACGTCGCGCTCGTGGCGCACGAGCGCCGTACGGGCGAGGAGCGTGGTGCTCGCCGCCATCAGCAGCAGCACCGCGCCGATCAGCGCCCACGCGAGGGCACCACCGCTGCGGAAGAACCTCGGAACGGCCAAGACCATCCTCCCCTGAAAGGTCAGTAGAAATAGACTGGTACACCGGGATGAAGATTCGGTGCGATGGCGCGCAGGTCGGCGGCGCGCACGCGCACGGCGCCTGGCAGCACGTAGGTGGAGTCGTTGAGCGGACCGACGCTCGGCAGCGAATAGATCACCGTGCCGCCATCGAGCACGATCGCGGCGGGCCCGAGCGCCCCGGCGAGGGTGCTGTCGCCCGGCGTGAGTCCGCGATCCGTGAACACCCACCGCGGGACGGTCCACGCATCGCTCTCACCGAGGATGCGCTCCACCGTGCGCTTTCCGCGCGGCGCGGCGATGTGCACCGTGTCGGGCGGCGTGCCGACGCGCTTCTCGGGGCCGACCGTGATCGGCATCGCGCGCAGCAGGGCGCCGTCGCGCTCGAGGTACATCACGCCGCTGTCCAGCGAGACCGAGAGGTGCAACGTCTGGTCGAGGTGTGCCTGCCGCTTGAACAGCTCCAGCATCACCTTGAGCCGATTCTCGTCCTGGGCCAGCAGCTCGTCGGTCCGCGTGCGCTCGACGCCGCTCATTGACGCGCGCAGCTCGGCGATCTCGCGGCGATAGCGGCGGTAGCGCATGACGAGCCACGCATCGGCGGCGAGGAACAGCACCACGACTATGGTCGCGGTCGCGAGGATGCCGGGATAGCTCCGACGGAACTCCCGCCAGCCGGCGCGCCGCCGGTCCGTGCGGGGGCGTGCGCGGTCGGCGCGTCGTCCTGGATCGTAATCGTCGGGCGGCAGCGTAACGGTCATCTGGACTGAACGTAAGGGACGGGCGGGAGCCACGACGAGCGCGATGCGGAGCTCGCCCGTGGTTTGGTCGCGCGCGGTCGGGT